>JARQTN010000250.1:38854-48494 GCA_029976695.1 Lewinellaceae bacterium | reverse complement strand
AGGTCGATGACATGGTCGATCCCTGCATCGAGCAAGACCTGTACGGAAACCGTATTGACAGAGTGCATCAATGCTCCGGTCATCGAATAGGAACCGCCATATTCACCGTTTGCATTTCGCGGGGACCAATCCTTGAATTCCGGGTAGGTGAACCGTTCGTTATCATAATACGTGCATGGATCATACCCTTCTTCAAGTGCCGCGGCATAGACAAATGGCTTGAATGTGGAACCCACTTGCCTGGGTGTTGTGACATAATCAATCCCGAAATGAGCATAATCAGTTCCGCCCACCCACGCTTTCAATTCCCCGGTTTTCGGGTGCATGACCAGGAAAGCGCCCTGGAGCATGCGCAGGTAATGCTTGATCGAATCAATGGGGCTCATGTTTACCTTCTGCATCTTGCCATCCCGATAGACAAGCATCGGGGTCTCCTCGGCAAATTTGGCCTGTATGCTCTTGAAATCAAGCCCTTCTGATTGAAGCTTGCGGTATCGATGGGACCTTTTAGTCGCCTGTTCCAGCGGCTCATAGTAAGCTTTCCAGCTGGTGAGCTGCGCATCGAATTTTTTCTGAAGCTCCTTCAGAACCTCGCTGACAGCTTCTTCGGCATAAGTTTGCAAAGCCGGGTCAATGGATGTATGGATGCGCAACCCGTCCGTGTACAGGTTGTATGGCTCACCGGTTTCCTTCAAATGGGTGGCGCACCATTCTTTCATTTCATTTTGAAGGTGTTTCCTGAAATAGATGGCAAGTCCCTCGGTGTCCGTTTTCCGGGAATAATCGAGGACAAGGGGCTTTGCTTTCAGGACTTCCGCATCACCGGCCGTGATGTAACCATACCTGGCCATCTGGTCGATCACCAGGTTTCTCCTTTCCCTTGATCGATCGGGGTGCAGCCGTGGACTGTAATAGGTTGTTGCCTTCAGCATGCCGACAAGAGTCGCGGCCTCTTCAGGTTTGATTTGTGCCGGCCTGGTGTTAAAAAAACGCTCTGTAGCGACGCCGATGCCGAATACATTTTCACCAAACGGGACGGTATTGAGATACAGCGTCAGGATCTCATCCTTGGAATAGACATCTTCGATCCGGTTTGCCAGGATCATTTCCCTTGTTTTATTGACGAGTGTAGATGCGAGGAGGTATTTTTTACGTGGGTACAGGTTTTTTGCCAGCTGTTGCGTGATGGTACTCCCGCCCCCGGAGGAGCGGTCCATCATCAGGATGGTCTTGAACAGGACCCGACCAAGGCTCCGGAAATCGATGCCATGATGGTCATAAAACCGGGCGTCTTCTGTAGCGACAAGGGCATTGACCAGGAATGGCGTGAGTTCATTGAATTCCGTTTCACTGCGGTTTTCAATGAAGTACTTGCCGAGCAATGTACCGTCACTGCCATAAACTTCTGATGCAATGGGGTGCCGAATGTGCTGCAATTCAGCTTTTGTGGGGATCTTGCCAAAAAGGCCGGCAAACACTGCGCTGATGAAAGCGAACAGGAGGAAGATCCCGGAGAGTGCTGCCCATCCGATTGCCTTTTTCCAGTGCCAGGATGGGGCGTTTTCTTTCTTTTTCCGCCGGCCGGAACCCTTTTTTTTGCTGCTTGTTTTTCGTGTTTTCCGTTGAGCCAATGCTGGATCGATTAATGAGATGCTACAAAGTAAATCGTTTTTCACCGGATTTTATTGCCAATCCTGTGTTTGTTCAGCCGCTCTTCAGGGCTTGTTGATAATCTGAGAAATTACATATATCCTTGACCCGGAAGGGACGGTAAACGATCCCAAGTATGTAAAATCAGGTCATTCAGAGGCTGGAATCCAGCTCGACAGCAATGGTTTTCATCTTCCCGTCCCGCAGGACACCCACGACGATCTGCTCTCCGGGTTGATATTTCTCCAATTCCAGGAAAAGGTCATTGTTGGTAGCTATTTTTTGGCCATTGATCTCAACGATCAAATCACCAAGGCTGATCTCCCCGCGCCTGTCTTGTGTTGTTGGCCTGATGCCCGCTTTTTCTGCAGCACTGTTGGGGACGATATGCATGACCAGGGCACCCTTGATCCCGATCCGCTTGGTATATTGTGCATGTACCAGTTCGACACCCAGTACCGGCCTGCGTACCTCGCCAAACCTGATCAGGTCGGGCACCACCCGGTTTACCACATCGACCGGAACGGAGAAACCGATGCCTGCATAGGATCCGGTTTTGCTGTAGATGGCAGTGTTCACCCCGACCAGTCTCCCGGATGAGTCAAGCAAAGGCCCGCCAGAATTACCCGGATTGATCGCGGCATCGGTCTGGATCATGTCCCGGATAGGAATGCCGACCACGGAATTGATTTCCCGTCCAAGGGCACTGATCACACCGGTGGTCAGGGTCTGGTCCAGACCGAAGGGGTTGCCGATCGCAAAAACGGATTGGCCGACTTTCAGGTCGAAAGAGGTCCCAACGGCAATCGCCCTCAATTTTTCGGGTGGCGCTTCGATCTTGAGCACCGCCAGGTCTTTGCGCGGTTCTTTGCCCACGACCTTTGCATCCCATGTGGTCTGGTCGGCAAGTGTCACTTTTGCGGTGTATGCTTTTTCAATGACGTGGTAATTCGTCACAATATGCCCTTCCTGATCCCAGATAAAGCCCGAACCCGACCCGCTTGGGATCTCGTATACATTCCGCGACCAATAGTCCCGTGTGACAGAAGTTGTCGTGATGTAGACAACCGAAGGAGCCGCCTCTTCAAACAGGCGGATCGTGGCCTCTTCTGCAGAGAGCATGACCCGGACGGGAGCCGGGGCACGGCGGCCCGATAATGTGTCCGGGCGGGAGGACTGGCCATTTTGCTCCATGCTCCCTTTTGTAAACGAAGCCCGGGGATCATTGTCGCTGGTTTTGGCAGGGATGGTTTCCGACTTGTCAAGGGCTGTATTCGTGTTTGGAATCCTCAGGTTCTGGCCGATAAAGAATCCGGCGATAAGGAACAAAATGATCAATATGATATGATAAAATTTCATGATTTACACTTTAGATACTAATTTACGAACGGAACACGATGAAGGATCTATATGGACCTTGCACAATATTCAAGCTTTTGGATCCATTCTTTTCCATAATTGACAAATCTAATCGGATATGCATTTTTATTCAAGGAAGTTTTTCGCATTCCTGTTCGTATGTATTTCAGGGCTCCTGATGACAGCGTGTGCTGTCAACCCGGTGACAGGTAAAAAGGAACTCAACTTCATGGGGGAACAGCAAGAGATCCAGATGGGTGCTGCCTATGATCCGCAGGTGATCCAGGAATACGGATTGTACCAGGACGAAACGCTTCAGCGGTTTATTGATGAAAAGGGCCAGGAAATGGCCCGCATTTCACACAGGCCAAACCTGAACTGGACCTTCCGGGTGGTTGATTCCCCTATCGTAAATGCTTTCGCCGTGCCAGGGGGGTACGTCTACTTCACACGGGGGATCATGGCTCACTTCAATAATGAAGCAGAGTTTGCAGGCGTGCTTGGGCATGAGATCGGGCACGTGACAGCCAGGCATATCGCCAGCCAGCAAACAAAGCAGACGCTTGGCCAAGCGCTTTTGATTGGCGGGATGATCGTTTCAAAGGAGGTTCGTCAATATGCCGATGTGGCCGCCCAGGGGCTGGGGCTTCTGTTCCTGAAATTCGGCCGGGACGATGAATCACAGTCCGATGAACTTGGCGTCCAGTATTCGACAGAGATCGGTTATGATGCTCGCGAAATGGCCAACTTCTTCTATACGCTCAAGCGGGTAAATGACCTGCAGGGCTACGGAGATGTGCCCACATTCCTTGCGACGCACCCTGATCCGATCAACCGGTACCACAAGGTGGACGAAATGGCGCAGCTGTGGCAATTCAGGTTCGGTCGTGACAATTATAAGGTAAACAGGGATTCTTACCTGCGGATGATTGACGGGATTGTTTATGGTAATGATCCACGTCAGGGGTTTATGGAAAATTCAGTTTTTTATCATCCGGAACTCAAATTTCAGTACCCGGTGCCCTATGGCTGGAAAGTCCAGAATTCAAATTCCCAGGTCCAGATGGCCCCGGAGGATGGAAATGCCCTGATGCTCCTGCAGCTCTCGCCCGAGAATAATCTTGATGCCGCAGCTTCCGGGTTTATCCAGCAACACCAGCTGCAGCAGGTGGATGCGCGCCGGATCACAGTCAATGGGAATCCCGCCATCGCCATGATCAACGATCAGGTAGCTACGGATCAGAATACAGGGCAACAGCAGATCATCCGCATCCAGTCCTACTGTATCCAGTACGGCGGATTGATCTATATGATCCACGGGCTTTCCGCAGGGGAAAATTTTTACAGGTATCAAAGCCAGTTCACACGCACGCAGGATGGATTCCGTGAACTCCGGGATGCCGCAAAGCTGAATGTGAAACCTGAACGGGTAAGGATTGTGCAAATTGACCAGGCCGGTACATTAGCGCAGCAATTTTCCCGTTACCGCATGCCATCAAACAGGTATGAAGAGCTGGCTGTGCTAAACGGAATGCAGCTTGAGGACCAGATCCAAAGGGGTACGCTGATCAAGATCATCGGGACTTAAATGAAAAAGTCCGCTCCTGCTTGACGGGAACGGACTTCCGAAATCTTCTTGATCTACTTTATTTTGATACTTTGATGGGGACACTGACATCTGCCCATGAGATCTCGATCATGCCTTTTCCAACATCAAATGTGAGCCTTTCAGCAAATTCTGATGCAGCTTTCGGGGCCACATCGACGCGCAGTACATCTTTGCTGTCATCGTACCGGTAGGCACCCCACTGATCCGGCTCTGAATTGAACCTGATCTCCCAGTTATTTTCATTGGGCACTGTAAAAATCGAATAGCGGCCTTTCGGCAGGGGCATTCCCTCGATCCGGATATCACCATCCGTTTCGATGGTCGTCGCTTCATTTGCACCGGTCCTCCATACCTTTCCATAGGGGACGAGTTCACCCCAAACGGTCCGGCCCTTTACGGCTGGTCTGGAGTAGTCAATTTTAATATTGACGCCATCAATTTTTCCTTCAGCGACTGCTGGCGGGCTTGGCCTTTTGGACTTGTCTTCCTGAGCCTGTGCTTGCACAGTGAACGCAACCGCTACGAACAAGAGGAGTGTAATTTGCAAGAACCTTTTCATCATTTTGTTTTTTGGTTTGAAATTGAATATACCCTGAGTCTATTTAAATCGTTTAACAGGAATAACCTGTTTCAGGTTCGATATTAATACAATTCTTTCTTGCCTGACGATAAAATCGTGTGTATTGGGCAAAATTTAAACTTTCTTTAACGATTGAAGGCTGTACAAAAAAAGTTATCCGGATATGGCAGAATATCAGGATGTGTACTATCTTTGCCGAAATTTTTTAAAATCTGATATTATGCTCATTATTGAAGTAAAAGATACTGAGAACATTGATCGCGCGCTGAAGCGCTATAAGCGCAAGGTGCAGAACACACGACTGATCAAGGAGATCAGAAAAAGAAGGGAGTTCGTTAAGCCATCAGTGAAAAGGAGGAACGAGATCCTAAAAGCGGAATACCGCAACAAAAAATTCAATACTGAACAATAGTCCTTATTGCTCAGTATTGAATGTGCACGATTCCTTCTCCGAAATCATTCTCATCCTCCCGTTTTATCTGCTGGAATTCTATTCAAGGCAAAAATTGGTGAATGCCTTTTCTGCCGGGTCAAAATTTAATTCAATACTGTTTTGCAGATCCCTGCAACCTTCATCATTCCTGTAGCTCATCAGGTAAGAAAGGCCACGGTTGTAATATGCCCTTGCATTTGATTTGTTGAGGGCAATCGCTTGTGCATAAGAATTAATTGCCCTGTTATATTCCCCGAAGACAAGCTCAATATTCCCTTTGAGGTTCCAGTGTTCATCACTGTACGGCTCCAGTTTGATGATCTTTTCAGCATCACGGAGCGCCGAGGCATAATTCCCGGCCAATTTTAGCGTAAACGCCCTGTTGTACAGCGCCTCCGTGAAGGCTGTGTCCCTGAAAATGGCATTGTCATAGTCTGCCAGGGCGCCCTCTACATCTCCGAGTTCCTTGCGGATCATTGCCCGTGTGAAATATATATTGCTCGGATTCTGGCTGACTTCTGCCGCCATATTGAGATCCTCGATTGCGCCCTGTGTATCACCCATGGCGCGCAAGGCAATGGCCCGGTTATGGTAAGCCAGGCTGAAATCCGGGTTCAGGGCAATGGCTGTGGTAAGTGCAGCTACTGCATCATTAAAGTTTCCGCGCTTCATTTCAAGGACACCCAGCAAGTCAAAGGCAATGGAGGAATTGGGATTGATTGCCAGCGCTGAGTCAATTGCCCGCTCACAGGCTGTATAATCTTCGGTGAGGAGCGATATGACGGCTAACTTTTCATATTCATTCTCCAGCCTGAAACCATGCCTGATGAGGGTATCGACATCTGCCAGGGCTTCCTCGTACTGGCCAAGTGCAATCAGTTCATTGGCCCGCTGGTCAAGAAGTACATCGTTATCCGGATTCAGGGTGATCGCCTTGTTGATGTCCGCCAGAGCTCCCTCAAAATCCGTAGCAATCATTTTGAGCTTTGACCGCTTGTCCAGGATATATTCGGAATATGGATTGATCTGCAGTGCTGCGTTATAGTCCTCCATGGCTTCGGTCCGCCGGGCCAGAAAACTGTAGAGATTGGCCCTTTTCATATATGCATCTCCGAAGTTCGGATCCAGTTCAATGGCCCGGGTATAGGCAATCTCTGCCTCCCTCATGTTGCCAAACCTGAGCTGGTTGTCACCTTCCTTGACATACCTGATTGCTTGTTCACGATCTGTAAATACCTGGGCCTTCAGCATGTCAAACGGAAAAATTAGGTGAATGCATACTGAGAAGAGGACGAGTATTTTATGGATCGGACGGGTCGCAAGCATTGTCCAGCTGTTTTGTTGACATCTAAACAAAAAACTATTCAGAAGAGTTTTGCCTGGCTGATCCAATGGAAATGTACAGGAAAAGGAGCATTTGGTTTTGAATGTGCCCGGAGCCGGGATCGAACCGGCACGGCTATTTCTAGCCACAGGATTTTAAGTCCTGCGTGTCTACCAATTCCACCACCCGGGCGACCACTCAGCTATTGTGCAGGGTATAGAATTCGATAGAATACCTGGACAAAGATAAGGTTTGGTTCAAATTTGCCAAGATCTCAAAACAATTCTCTTTATTTACAGAATGGCCGCCGATTTCCGATATTTTCTCGTCTACAAACCGTTTGGTACCCTTTGCCAGTTTACCAGGGAGGTTCCCGGGCATGTCACGCTCCGCGATTCATTTCCGGATCTTCCTGATCGTGTTTACCCTGTGGGAAGACTGGACCAGGATAGTGAAGGATTGCTTTTGATAACAGATGATAACAAATTGAAAAACAGGATTATAAGCCCTGCAAGCAAGGTCCGGAAGCGGTACCTTGCACAGGTTGAAGGCGAGGTCACAGATACCGCAATCGGACAACTCAGGGAAGGGGTGGTGATCCGGGTCAGGAAGAAGGATTTTCAGACGATGCCGGCAAGCGTGCAGTTGCTGGATCACAAACCTGGATTGCCAGAGAGGGACCCGCCAATCAGGTTCAGGGCTTCAATCCCGACCTCATGGATCGGGATTGGGATCACAGAAGGGAAGAACCGCCAGGTAAGGCGAATGTGTGCAAAGGTGGGTTTTCCGGTCCTCAGGCTTGTCAGGGTTGCGATCGGGGGCTTGACGCTGGATGGGCTCATGCCCGGAGAAATCCGGGAGACGTCCCTGGAACACCTTGCGCGAAAAATATTTCATTGAGTTACGCACATCGAAAAACCTCCAACTCCTCAACACTTGCGATTTCTCCTTGTTGTTGTGGGTATGTCAATGAATCTGAAACCTTCAGTGAATATCTTCTGGTTCAGGAGGGACCTGAGGCTGTTCGATAACCGCGGCCTGTTTGAAGCCCTGTCCGCGGAGCTCCCTGTTCAATGCGTATTTATTTTTGATACCGAGATCCTTGATCTTCTCGAAGACAAAGATGATGCACGCGTCCATTTCATTCATGACGAATTGGCGAAGATGCAAAGTGACCTGGAGGAACTTGGCGCCACGCTGGATGTACGGCATGGCAAGCCGGCAAAGGTCTGGAAGCAACTTATAGGCGATTACGCTATAGGCAAGGTCTATTCCAACCTGGATTTCGAACCCTATGCCCTTCATCGTGACAGGGAGGTAAGCCAGATGCTTGAACAGGAGGGTATTGGATTTCATGGGTTTCTCGACCATTTGATTTTTCACCCTGAGGAGGTACTCAAGGACGATGGGAATCCTTATGTTGTGTTCACGCCATACAGCAGGATCTGGAAACGGGCATTATTCGACCACAAGGATGAAATGCCCGGACAGCTTGGAGGCTCCAGAAGGTTTGATGCCTATCCCAGTGAAGGGAAGCAGGATCATTTTTATCGCGCCGGGCCAAAAGCTCTCCCTTCACTCAGGCAGATGGGCTTCACTGAATCGAAGGTGCCAATTCCTTCCAGGGAAGTCGATGACAGTACGTTGAGAGATTACAAAGACCTCAGGGATTTTCCGGCGAAAAAAGGAACGTCCCGCCTTGGCATCCACCTGCGTTTTGGGACCGTTTCCGTGCGCAGGCTCGCCCGTCGTGCGTCAAAACTGAATGAAACTTTCCTGAACGAACTGATCTGGCGTGAATTCTATGCGATGATCCTGTATCATTTTCCAAGGGTTGTGGATAATGCTTTCCGGGAGAAATATGACCGCATCCAGTGGCGGAATAACGAGGCTGAATTTGAAGCCTGGTGTGCAGGAAAAACAGGATACCCGCTCGTCGATGCCGGCATGCGCCAGTTGAACGAGATCGGCTATATGCATAACAGGGTCAGGATGGTCGCTGCCAGTTTCCTGACCAAGCATTTGCTGATCGACTGGCGTTGGGGAGAAGCATATTTTGCGCGGAAGCTGCTGGATTTCGAACTGGCGTCCAACAATGGCGGGTGGCAGTGGGCGGCCGGGTCTGGAACAGATGCTGCCCCATATTTCCGGATATTCAACCCGGAAAGCCAGTTGAAAAAGTTTGACCCGGAACTCAAATATGTGAAAGAATGGGTACCTGAATACGGAACGGATGAGTATCCCGATCCGATCGTTGAACATAAATTTGCGCGGGAACGATGCCTCAGGGTTTACCGCGATGCGGTGCAGTAATTGATATGGCTGGTCAGGAAAAAAACCATGAAGGGGTTTCAAAATTCTGAGAACTATGTATATTTGCATCCGCTTCGAAAGAGAGCGAATTTACGATTTTGCGAAAGTAGCTCAGCTGGTAGAGCACGACCTTGCCAAGGTCGGGGTCGCGGGTTCGAATCCCGTCTTTCGCTCTACATCCTAAACGAAGAAGCCACCTCCGGGTGGCTTTTTTGTTGGTGCTTCCCTGTTTTCAATACCCGTCAGATAGGCCGCCCCTTCAGGGCTTGATTTTTCTGATAGTTCAATTCCCCGGTCTGGCGATCGGGGCCATAAGATTACGCCCTTTCAGGGCTGGGAGTGGGTGAAATAAGCTCCGGAGGAGCGACAGAT
>JARQTN010000250.1:0-38754 GCA_029976695.1 Lewinellaceae bacterium | reverse complement strand
AAGCTCCGGAGGAGCGACAGATCACTCGGTCCCCAATTAGCCAAAACCCCAGTTTGGATAAAAAAACCAAAATAAATCCCGGAATCCAAAACACATCATTTGAGGCCTAACGCACAAACCCCTTGTCCTCATACCATTTCAGGAGAATGGATAAATCGCTCTCCCTGGTAATGTCAAGGCCTTTCTCCCGGATAAATGCTGCCATTTCATCCCTGTGTCCCAGAATTTTGCCGATCGACTTCTCATCAAGCACGACCGGATGGATCTCGGTATGGTGTTTCAGGTAATACTCGTGGTTCCGCCAGAACCTTGTGAATTCTTTCCTTTTTTCCATTTGTATTGTAGGGGTATCCTCCGCCTTGGCCTTGAACTGGTCAGCAAGGATCATGCGCCGGCCGCGGTAAACAACCCGGACGAAGCCGTTTTCAAATCGCTTGTGCACACCTCTTTGAAGGATCATTTTTTCAGGTCTCCCATTTGCATCCACCCGGCCTGTAACAATTTCCGCCCTCAGGTATTTCATCGGGTCCAGCTCATAAGTCTGGTTGCCAAGTTTTACTTCCAGAAGCTGCGTTTTTCCATTATAATTCATAAGTATGTTTTCGTAGACCGTCAAGTTTGATCCATAAATGGTTGCAAGCGAAAATGTATCCAGGAGGTAGGGAGAACCTCCAATGTCGTCGAATGCATATGGATTGACAGGTTTCGCCCCGGGCATCTCAGCTGGCGATTGGGCCAGATTGCCGGGCATGGACGACAAGAAGAACAAAAAGGCCAAACCGATGTGTGTCATTACCTGATTCATCTCGAATATGTTTTTCAAGTCAAATAAATTTAGGAATTATCCCGCTATTCTTTTTTTAGCTTTGCGCCCTCAAATCTCAATATGGAAGAAATCAGAAATATTGCAATTATCGCCCACGTTGACCATGGGAAGACCACCCTTGTGGACAAGATCATCCATCAATGCAAGGCACTGGATGACAGGCAGGACCACGGGGAACTCATCCTGGACAATAACGATCTCGAACGGGAGCGCGGCATTACCATTCTTTCCAAGAATGTCTCAGTCCAATATAAGGGCATCAAGATAAATATCATCGATACACCGGGTCACGCAGATTTCGGAGGTGAAGTAGAACGGGTGCTGAAAATGGCGGATGGCGTCCTGTTGCTTGTTGACGCATTCGAGGGGCCCATGCCCCAGACACGTTTCGTGCTCAGTAAGGCGATCGATCTGGGGCTGAAACCGATTGTCGTGATCAATAAGGTAGACAAACTCAACTGCAAGCCCGAAGAAGTGCAGGGGGATGTATTCGACCTGATGTTCAATCTGAATGCAACCGAGGATCAGCTCGATTTCGAGACGATTTTCGGGTCCTCGAAAGAGGGCTGGATGAGTTATGACTGGAAAAAAGTGACGACGGATATCACGCCACTGCTCAATTGTGTCCTGGACCAGATCCCGCCGGCACCTTACCGCGAGGGGCCTGCCCAAATGCAGGTGACCAGCATGGACTATTCCAGTTTCATTGGCCGGATCGGCATCGGCAGGGTGTTCAGGGGAGACCTGGAGGAGAAAAAGGACTACCTGATCAGCAAGCGGGACGGCACATTCAAGAAGGTCCGGATCAAGGAGTTGTTTGTATTTGAAGGCCTTGGCCGGGTGAAGGTACCGAAAGTGCGCAGCGGGGACCTTTGTGCCATTGTCGGACTGGACGACTTTGAGATCGGCGACACGCTGACGGATGCCGAAAACCCCGAGGCGCTTCCACGGATCGAGGTGGATGAGCCCACAATGAGTATGCTCTTTACCATCAATAACTCTCCGTTTTTCGGCAAGGAAGGAAAATTCGTGACTTCCCGTCACCTGCGGGACAGGCTGTTCAAGGAAACGGAAAAGAACCTTGCCCTGCGCGTAGAGGAAACGGACAGTGAGGATAAATTCAATGTGTATGGAAGGGGCGTGTTGCACCTGTCCATCCTGGTCGAGACCATGCGGAGGGAAGGGTATGAACTCCAGGTCGGCAAGCCCGAAGTCATCATCAAGGATATTGATGGCGTACAGTGTGAACCCGTGGAAATGCTGGTGATCGATCTGCCTGAAGCACACTCAGGCAAGGCCATCGAACTGATTACACAGCGGAAAGGTGTTCTGTCAGTGATGGAGCCGAAGGGAGATCTCCAGCACCTTGAATTCGAGATCCCGTCTCGTGGGCTCATCGGCCTGCGCAACCAGCTTCTGACCTCCACAGCCGGCGAGGCGATCATGAACCACAGGTTTCAGGCCTATGAACCACACAAAGGGGAAATCAATGACCGGACAAAAGGATCGCTTGTGTCCATGGAAGAAGGGCAGGCGCTTGCTTATGCAATTGACCGGTTGCAGGACAGGGGCAGGTTTTTCATTGCGCCGGGTGAGAAAGTATACAAAGGGCAGGTCATTGGTGAGCACACACGCGAAAATGACCTCGAGATCAATGTGATCAAGGGCAAAAAACTGACCAATATGCGTGCCTCGGGTTCTGATGCGGCGGTCAGGATCGCACCGAAGATTACCTTTTCACTGGAAGAAGCCATGGAATACATCCGGGAGGATGAATATTTGGAGATCACTCCTCAAAACTTGCGCATGCGGAAGATCAGTTACTCATAGGGGGAGTACTCACAGCGTGAAAATAAAAAAGCAGGCCTTTCGGACCTGCTTTTTTTATCAAATATACTTTGATCAGTATCTGCGCTGATTCCGGCCACCGCCGTAACCACCACCGCCGCCGTAGCCGCCACCGCCACCTCTGCGGTCATTCCGCTTTTCACGTGGCTGTGCTTGCTTTACAACGATGTTGCGACCATCCATTTCACTGTCGTTCAGTTGAGAGATCGCTTCCCGGGCTTCGTCATCATTTGGCATTTCAACAAAACCAAAACCTTTAGAGCGACCGGTGAATTTGTCCATGATAATTTTTACGGAGTCCACCTCACCGTGGGCTTCGAAGGCATCACGCAAGTCATCTTCGCGTGTATCATAGTTTAACCTTGCTACAAAAATGTTCATAACAAAAAAATTAAAGTAAAAAAATACGAGAAACTAAACTGTAGCAAGTGATAAACATAAATTCCCTTTGCATACAAATTGAGTACTCTTAAAAAACATGCTGTTACGTCAAACAACATACCTAAAACGTTGACAAAGTTAAAAAGATTCAACGACAGACGTGAAATTATTTTTTCCGGCATCCAAAAATCAGCCGAAGGTCAAAATCTTGTTCCACGAATAGCCGGCTTTTCCAAATCCTGACTCCTAGACCCCGTTTTCAGTTGCTGTGCATATGCTTGGACCAGGTATGGAACAAAGACCGGTGTTTTTGCTGGTTTGCGTCGGGTGCAAATGTCCTTACGACATGCTGCTGGCCCATCGCCTCTTCAAGGGTTGAGAAATAGCCGGTGCCGACTGCCGAGGCCTTGGCCGCTCCGATTGCCCCTGTCGTGTCCAGCAGCTGGATCTCTCCGGAGATCAGGTTGGCCAGTGTCTGGCTGAAGATCGCAGACTGGAATAGGTTGTCATTTCCAGCTTTCATCGAATGAACGGAAAGGCCAAGCTCTTGCATCATTTCTATGCCGTGTGCAAAGGCAAAGGCAATGCCTTCGAGGGTGCTCCGGATGAAGTGGGCCTTGTCGTGGATATTGAAATGGATGTTTTCAAATGTCGCCCCCGGGTTCTGGTTGAACAGCATCCGCTCAGCCCCGTTGCCAAATGGATATGCCCTCAAACCAGCAGATCCGGCAGGCACCCGGGATGCCATTGCCTCGAGGTCGCTGTAGCTCGTGTTCTCGCTGACCAGCTGCCGGATGAAACGGTAGGCGCTTCCTGTCCCGTTAATGCACAGCAGGACACCAATCCTCGGTGCATCTGCACGGTGATTCACGTGGGCAAAGCTGTTTACCCGGTCGGCCTCATCCGCGATCAGCTTGTCCACAACCCCGTATACGACTCCTGAAGTGCCGCCTGTAGCGGCGATTTCTCCCGGATGCAGGACATTGAGCGACATGGCATTGTTCGGCTGGTCACCGGCGCGATAGCTGACAGGGGTGCCTTCGGTCAACCCTGTTTCCAGGGCGGCTTCAGCGGTAATTTCACCCTGATGGGAAATGGATTGTCCAATTTCCGGGATCAGGTCAGGGGAGAGGTCGTTTGCCTCGATCAGGAAGTCGGCAATACCGTTGGACTTGAAATCCCAGAAGATGCCCTCCGACATCCCCTGGATCGTGGAGGAAACCTTTCCGGTGAAACGCAACGCAATGTAATCTCCGGGTAGCATGATTTTATGGATCCTGCGGAACAGTTCAGGCTCGTGCTGCCTGACCCAGAGCAATTTTGCCGCGGTGAAATTACCCGGACTGTTGAGCAAGTGGGCATGGCACCTCCCATGCCCGACCTTCCTGGAAATGTCTTGCCCGGCCTTGATGGCCCGGCTGTCACACCAGATGATCGCGGGCCGGACCGGGTGCATTTCACGGTCCACAGCAACCAGGCCGTGCATCTGATAGCTGATGCCCACACTTTTCACCTGACCCGGTTGGATACCGGTTTGCCGGATCAATTTTTTTGATGCCAGGCAAACATGTTCCCACCAGGTCTGTGGATCCTGTTCTGCCCAGTCGGGGTGGGGAGAGTCTATCCGCATTTCCTGGGCAGGAGACTGTACAACCTGGATCGCTTTGCCTGATTCAAGGTCAACGAGGGCTGCTTTGACGGAGGAGCTCCCGATGTCAAAGCCGATTGCATATCTTCCGCTTTTCATGTTTCAGATTGGATTTTTTGATGAAACTTTTCCCGGAATTCACCGGGAATTGCCAAATATGATTGATTTCATCAAACTTTTACACCATCAGGTACGATCCATGGGCTGTTCTGGTTCGCATTGAAAGGTAGTAAAAGACTTCCAGATTGTCACTTTAAATGAAGTCTAAATATCACGTGTGAACCCCCTGAAAATCCATTGATTACAATGGTCAGATCGGCTTGAGCATATCTTGTTTTCAAGTATTACGAATGACTGTTCGTACGTGATTACAATCATATTCTTTCTTGATCAGGATTTTCAGAATTATGCAAATCCGCATTTAGGTTTGTCCCATCAAATGATGAAATCATCATATGTTCATATTTAATCACTTAAACATTTTGCCATGAAAAAGTTCTTTCAATTTTTTGCGATCCTTTCAATCGGGACGTTATTTATTTTTTCAAGCTGTAAGGATGATGCAGTAGGCCCGCAAGTATCCGAGTTTGACACACTGGTTTCCTATATGGCCCAGAATAACCTTGACTTTGGGGATTACCTTTCCGGCTGGGTCGTGCCTGGAAGTAAACTGACAGTGGATGAAAACGACTATTCCGTTGCTGATTACTTTGTTATTGATATCCGTTCACAAGAGGATTTTAATGCAGGACACATCAAAAATGCTGTAAATACGACATTAGGTAATATCCTGACAACTGCCGAACAGGCGAATGGCGATCCCATCCTGGTTGTTTGCTATACAGGCCAGACGGCAGGTCGTGCGGTTGGTGCACTTCGTCTTGTTGGCTACAATGCCCAAAGCCTGAAATGGGGGATGAGTGGCTGGAACAGCAACTTCGCCGGCAAATGGAATGCCAATGCCGGGGATTATACGCACACGAACTGGGTGACAAGCGGTGATCCATTGCCAAATGGTAATTTTGAGGCTCCCGAAATCCGGACCGGTTTTTCGGATGGGGCAGACATTCTACGCGCACGTGTCGAGTATATGCTTACCAAGACAGACTGGGGCATCAAGAAAGATGCGTTGCTCGACAATTCAAGTAACTACTTCGTCAATAACAAATGGAGTGAAAGTTCATGGAGCGCTTATGGCCACGTGAAAGATGCATACCGCCTCGATGAGCAGATCTCGCTCGGTGGGCTAAAATACTTCAACCCGGATGCAACGATCGTAAACTACTGCTATACTGGACAGACTTCAGCAATCTCCAACATGTGGTTTGATGTCCTTGGATATGATACGAAAAGCTTGCTCTTTGGTGCAAACGGTATTGTACATACACAACTGCAAAACGGAAGCGCTGCTGGTAAATCATGGAAAGGTGCAGGTTCTGCAAGTGAGATGAATTTTGGTTACTGGGATTCAGAAGGAAACTTCTACGCCCCTGGTGAATAACGATATCTATCGTTCACCAAATTCAATCAAGACTTAAAATTATTGCCATGAAAAAGCAGATGTTATTAATTGCGCTTTCTCTTCTTATGTTCCCGTTTATGCTACAAGGACAGGGATGCATGGAATCGACCTCGGAAGATGGTGTTCAGGTGATCGGCTATATCCAGCCACAGGCTGAATATTCATTCCTGGGCAATGATCTCTATGGAGAATCGCTGGATCAGACCAGCTTTTACTTTAACCGCGCGCGGCTCGGTGTCATGGGAAATATCCCTTACGATTTTTCCTACTATGCATTGTTTGAATTCAGCCCCACACTTGGCGGGCCTGCTCTTCTCGATGTATTTGTCAGCTACAACCGTTTTGCACCGTATTTCAAAGCAAGTGTGGGGCAATTCAAATCTCCTTTCGGACTTGAGCTATCCACACCATGCCACAAGCTGCATACGATTGACCGGTCGGAAGTTGTGGGTAACCTCGCAGGTCCTTTTCGTGACATCGGGATCATGTTCTCGGGTACGACGGGCAAGCTGAAAATCTTCGGCAGCGAAGTGGAGAACTTCTTCGGGTACAACATTGCGATCATGAATGGTACCGGAATGAACAGGCTGGATGACAACAAGGCTAAAGACATCGTTGGGAGAATCACCGTACATCCGTTTGATTTCATCACGGTCGGGGCAAGCTATCGCCATGGACTGCACAAACCGCTGAGTGAATCCGCAGAACAACAGGATGAACGCAGTCGTTTTGGCGTGGATCTCGAACTCAAGTACAAAGACTTCCTGGTACAGGGTGAATTCATCCAGGGACAGGACAAGGGGTCATACACGGTCGGCGGCGGCTGCGGCGAGGAACCCACCATTGTAAACGGAAGCAAGTCAAAGAACGGCTTCATGGTGCAAGCCATGTACAAGACCAAGTGGAATATCCAGCCGGTGATCAAATTTGAAACATTTGATCCTGACCTGAATATGGCTTCTGGTGAACTTGAATTCAACAGCGATGTCGCAATCCACAATACCATCACGTATGGTGTGAACTATTTCTTTAACGAATGGACGAGGGTGCAGATCAATTACCTGTACCGGGCCGAGGAAGACTGGACGGTGGAAGAGGACAATGACGCACTGCTCGTGCAATTCCAGGTTGTTTTTTAAAATTTTTAGAATCATGAAAATCAAGCAATATTTCTCATTTCTTTTTGCTTTCTTCCTGATCGGCGGATTAGCCGCCCAGATGGACCTGATCACACCGAAGGATTTTTCGGCGATGATGAAGAGCGACAAGGACATGGTGATCCTCGACGCGAGCAAAGCAAGCACTTATTCAACAAATCATGTAAAAGGGGCTGTGCATGTTGACCACAACAGCCTGTACAGGGATGGTGATGTGAAAGGCCTCATCAAACCACCGGCCGAGCTTGCCGAAATTTTTGGAAGCATGGGCGTGGGTGATGACAATAAAGTTGTGGTCTATGACGAAGGATCCCAGAAGTATTCCTCACGGGTCTACTGGATCCTGAAATACATCGGAAAGGATAATGTATACATTCTCCATAAGGACCTGGCAACATGGAGGCCTGCCCGGATTATGCTGACAGCAGAAGTGCCGAAGCCCAAATCAGCGGTTTTCACACCGAAGGTCAATGAGGAAGTCTTTGCTTCCCTTGACGAAGTGATGTCCAAAAAGGATTTGCAGGATTATGCGCTGGTAGATGTCCGCACTGCTGATGAATACAGCGGTGTGAAAAGCAGTGAAGGACATATTCCTGGTGCCATCAACCTGAACTATGAGGACTTGCTTACTGATACCGGGGCATTCAAATCCAAAGCAGAACTTGAAAAGATTGCCCAGGAAAATGGCCTGACAAATGACAAGGGGATTATCTTTTACTGCAAGACAAGTGTCCGTGCCACAGTGGCATTTGTTGCATTCAGGGATATCCTCGGGTACACCAATGTAAAAGTGTTTGACGGTGCCTACAATGAATGGGTTGCCAATCATTCAGTCGTACAATAATGAGCGTTTTGTGGCAAGATGTCCTGCTGGCACCACGGTGCCGGCAGGATTATCTCTTTTTATAGGATCCGGGCAGGATACACACTGAACTCCTCCTCTCCAAAACCCCCTCAAAACCCTCCAGGCTGCTTTCCATGACAGTACTTTTTTCCTCATGACAGGTCAGGCATGCACCGACAAGCAGGATTCGCTGTTGTTCTTCAACTGTGAACGGACGGGCTACAGATCTCGAACTTGTCATCCCTTCGCGGGTACCCAGAAAAGGTATCCAGGCGTCCTCGGGCAGCCCGTCTTGATCGTTTGCCACATATTCCGATTCGAAGACCCATTTTCCCTGCCCGCTTTCCGTTTGGTATTCCAGGGTCCCCCTGCCGTAGCCAAGTGCAAGCGGGTCAAGATGGCAGGATGCGCATGATCTTCCGCCTGCCTGGGTGGTATGCGCGGAAACCGGTGCAAAAAGACGCCTGAACATGGTGGTGTCCTCACCGTGTCCCGGGAACCCGGACGGGTCTATGGTCATGATCATGCCTGCGATAAAAGTCTTGATCTTTTCCACTTCCATCCCTTCATGTTTTTCCATCACAATCCCAAGGGGAGGAGCCTCAGCAAGAAATACGCCGATGGATTCATTCCATTTTCCGGTCACTTTTTTCTGGTCAAGGAGGTCATATCCCGTGATCAGCGGATCATAGCTGGTATGACAGCCCAGGCATTGCGGGGCCCAACCGGTATGGCAGGATTCACAGGTCAGCCTTGAGTGTACAGCATCTTTCTGGCATACATCTGCAGGAGGCCTCAACTCAAATGTGTCCCTGCTGTTCTTTCCAAAAAGGAGAGCCCTCCCATCAGGCAACACGGACGAATTGAGCAGTGCCTCGCCGGATCTCCCTGCCGGGAGGTATGCACCAGGTTCTTTCCCCCGGATATTCAGGATCTTTTTTTCTTCGTCGCTGAGGGCATCGAATGGGATCGTCTCTTTGGATCCGGAAAAGTGACAATCCGCACATTGCACTTTCAGCGCTTCAGACTTGTGGCGATATGTATTTCCGTCCCCCATCAATTCTGTGACAAGATGGCAATCGATGCATTCGAGTCCACGTTCATGGTGGATATCGGCAGCATATTTTTGAAAGATCCTCCCATCCTGCAATTCCCTGAAAGTACTGTCCGTCAGTCCGGTGAGTTCATGGAGTGTTGTTTCATGCCACCCCTCATAGCTGGTGGAAATCCTCCCTGAGCGGCTGTGGCAACCAAAGCAATGATCATTGGTTACTTCAACGGTCAGGCCGGGGTGTGTATACAGGAGTTTCCCTTCTTTGTCGCCTGCCACATACGCTTTCAGGTCTGTGAGTGCTGTGTCTGCGTAATTCAGGTGGCATGCGGTGCACCCTCCTCCCCGGGAGGTTTCATCAATGGGTCCGAAGGATGTTTTTTCCCTGCCCAGGTGGCAGGAAGCACAGAGTTGCCGCAAGTGTGTGTCGGCCGGATGATCATCCCGTATCGTTTCAATATGCGGGTTGGAGAGGGAAGGAGCCCCGGGATCGAAAACATGGCGGTTTGTGGATACCACGCCGGCCATCGTGGTCATCAGCGACTTTGACACCCGGTCCACAATATCCGGATGGCAGGAAGCATTGCCGCAGGTAGCTGAGGCATTCTCGAGGTTGCCTGGTATCAGGACCATGGATTTATGTGCTTCCTCTTTCGATTCAGCCTTCGGATCACCCAGGTGGCATGAAGCGCATCCGATTGCTCCCGGGAGGTGTCCGGGTGCGAATCCGGACACATTTCCATGGCACTTGACACATGTTTCATCGGTTCCCAGGAGTTCGGGGAGCGCTCTGTGAGCAGGTTCATTCTGAACGGCATCATCATTTTGTAAGCAACCGAGCGCATAGACCAGGATCATCATGGATATCATGCCCAGTTTTATTCGCCACATTTGAGAGGTTGATCCCCCTGCTTTTTTACGGTTGAGATCCATAAAAAATGATCTGCATCAGTGAATAACAAAAAAAAACCACAATATATGAAGCTAATATCATATGTCGGGTTGACCAAGATCACCTTTAGAGCGTCCCGGATATGCTTACTTAGACCTCTGTAAAGTTGGACAATTATTCACAAAACGCACGAGAATATGCAGTCGCGCAGGGATTTTATCAGGATCTCCGCTTTAGGGATCGGAGGGATCACCCTGGGTTCACGGACAATTCCCGGTTTATTCGGTAAATCCTTATTTGACAACCCGGTTGTTTCAGAAATGAAACGTTACCCGACCTATTGCGAGGTATGCTTTTGGAAATGCGCTGCCTGGTCCCATGTGGACGCGGAGGGGCGCATTCAAAAAATCATCGGTCATGACGACGACCCACATTGCAATGGTCGTTTGTGTCCAAGGGGGACAGGCGGATTAGGGATGTACGAAGATCCGGACAGGCTGATGACACCACTCATTCGTGTCGAGGAGGATGGCAAGCAAACATTCAGAAAAGCTTCCTGGGATGAAGCCCTGGACCTCGTGGCAAAGCGGTTGCAGGAGTTATCTGCAACATATGGCCCGGAGTCCATCGCCTTGTTTAATCACGGTTCTGCCGGCCATCATTTCTCCCATTTGCTAAAGGCCATGGGTTCTGTCAACGCTTCGGCACCGTCCTACGCGCAATGCCGCGGACCCCGTGAAGTCGGGTTCAAACTGACATTCGGACAAGTGATGGGTTCTCCCGAGCCACTCGACATCCGGGATACAAAGTGCCTGGTCCTGATCGGCTCGCACCTCGGTGAGAATATGCACAATGGCCAGGTGCAGGAAATGGCGGACATGATCGACAAGGGCGGCGATATCATCACCGTTGATCCGCGCTATTCCATTGCGGCAGGAAAGTCAAAGTACTGGCTGCCGATCAAGCCGGCAACCGATATTGCCCTGCTCCTCGCATGGATCAATGTCCTGATCGAGGAGAAGTTGTATGATGTTGACTTTGTACAAAAAAATACGATTGGTTTTGACCAGCTGGCCCACCATGTCAGGCAAATGACACCGGAGTGGGCATACGGGATTACGACCATCAAGCCTGACCTGATCCGCAAGACGGCCAGGCTGATGGCGGCCGCTTCTCCGGCGGCGATTATCCACCCGGGACGACATGTGACCTGGTATGGTGATGATACACAGCGGTCCCGGGCGATTGCCATTCTGAATGCCCTTCTTGGAAATTGGGGCAGGAGGGGAGGTTTCTATTTTCCCGAAAAAGTGAAAGTGCCTGATTTTCCACATCCACCATATCCAAAACCCAAATGGGGTTGGCGTGAGATCCTGGACGGGAAATACCCGTTTGCTGCCCTTTCCATTGCCAACACATTCCTGGATGCGACGATCGATGAAGAATCGCCATATGCCATTCATGGATGGATCGTCGCCGGCACAAACCTGCCTTATACGATACCGGATGTGGGCCGGTTTGAGGAGGCAGCCCAAAAAGCAAAATTCATTGTTGTGGTGGATACGATGCCAATGGAAATAACAGGGTATGCAGATGTCATTTTACCCGAATGTACCTACCTGGAGAGATATGATGAGTTGCGTACTTCCCCGCACCGTGAGCCATATATCGCTTTGCGCATGCCTGCTGCGGAACCGTTAGGGGAAACAAAACCCGCATGGTGGATGACAAAAGAGCTGGGAAAACGACTCGGCCTGGAGGACTATTTCCAGTATGCTGATTTTACTGAAGTGCTGGAATGGCAGCTCGAGCAGCTGGGCAGCTCGCTGGATGAAATGAAAAAGCTGGGGATCAAGAAGTTCCCGCGCAAGTCAGGCCCGCTCTACCAGCCGGACAATGAGGTTCCCTGGTTCAATACGCCGAGTGGAAAGGTGGAGCTGTACTCAGCGCAACTGAAAGAGGCCGGGTTTGATCCGATACCAAATTATACCGCTCACCCGACACCCCCGGAAGGGTTTTATCGACTGAACTACGGACGCGCACCGATGCATACCTTCAGCCGCACATCAAACAACCCGTACCTCGCGGACCTGATGGATGAAAACTTCGTCTGGGTGCATCCAAAGGTAGCCAGCAAGTGGTCTTTGGAAAATGGCCAGGAGGTCTGGCTGAAAAACCAGGACGGGATCGTTTCGGACCTCCCCATCAAAGTCCGGATCACTGAGCGGATCCGGTGGGACTCGGTATACATGGTGCATGGATTTGGCCATGTGACGAAAAAACTGACACAAGCATACGGCAAGGGTGTCAGTGACACGCAAATGATCACCAATGTCATGGATGACCCGATCATGGGCGGCACTGGCATGCGGGGCAATTTTGTGACATTCATCAAAGAACAAATCAGCTAAATCGAAGAGTTATGAGATATGCAATGGCGATCGATACAAAAAAATGCGTGGGGTGCGCTGACTGTGTCGTCGCATGCCAAATAGAAAATGATGTGCCACATGGATATTGCCGGGACTGGATCACCGAGAAAACTGTAGGCACCTATCCGAAACTTGAGATGGAAATCAGGTCGGAACGCTGCAACCACTGCGAAAACGCCCCCTGTGTGCGCTGTTGCCCGACGGGTGCAAGTTACATTGCTGAAGGAGGCGTGGTACTGGTGGAAGCAGCCAAATGTATCGGCTGCGGGGCTTGTATCGAATCCTGTCCCTACGATGCCCGGTATTCCCATCCCGAAGGCCATGTGGACAAATGCACTTTCTGCATTCACCGGGTGCGGGAAGGAAAACAACCGGCTTGCGTGGCCGTTTGCCCAACGAAATGCATGTACTTTGGGGACCTGGATGATCCATCAAGTGAAATTTCAAAACAGCTGCGTACCAGGAAGTTTAAAGTACTGTCTCCGGAAGCCGGTACAAAACCGCATGTATACTATTTAATCTAAGCAACATGGAAGAAGAAATCATCACCTCGGGAAGAAACATTCCGCATATTGATCCGACACTTGATATTTGGCACTGGCCGATTCCGGTCTACCTGTTTCTGGGTGGACTGGCAGCCGGGATTATGTTTTTTGCATCCCTCTACACCATTATGCGGCGGGACCATGAGCTTCCCACGGCCGTGAAATGGTCCACATTCCTGGTGCCATTCCTGCTTGTGATCGGGTTGTTTGCTCTTTTTATCGACCTGAAGAACCAATGGAATTTCTGGAGGCTGTATGTGACCTTCAGGATTGAATCTCCCATGTCATGGGGGGCCTGGGTTTTGATGGGGATTACACCATTGTCATTCCTTTGGGCAGCCAGTTACCTGAAAGAGTTGCTGCCAGGCTGGAGCTGGCGCCTGCCGGTTCTTGAAAAATTCGAAGCCTGGATCATCAGGCAAAGACGCAAAATTGCCTGGATCATGATCATCCTTTCCGCATTGTTGGGGATCTATACCGGCATTCTCCTGTCGGCATTCAATGCCAGGCCATTGTGGAATACCGCAATCCTGGGGCCGCTTTTCCTCGTTTCCGGTCTCTCTACGGGTGCCGCGGTAATCATGTGGATGTCAAAAAGCGTCCATGAATCTCATTTGTTTGGCCGGATCGACCTGCTCCTTATCGCAATCGAGCTCTTCCTGATCACGCATCTTTTCATGGGCTTTCTGGCAGGTCCTGAAGTTCAGCTTGCTGCAGCAGACCTCTTCCTGAATGGAGAATTTGCATTTCCTTTCTGGGGGGGCGTGGTTTTTCTTGGGCTGCTCCTGCCGATGGTGCTGGAAATTGCAAAGCTTCGCGGACGAAAGATCCCCGCAGCCTTGCCTGCTATCCTGATCCTCGCAGGTGGATTCCTGTTGCGGTATCTGATCGTCGAGGGAGGTGAAATGACAGGCTATATTTACTAATTCAGAAAAAGTGAAAATGAAAGCAATTATTGGAATCTGGGTGATGATCGTGCTGATAGCGGGTTGTGGGATGCAAAACGGCCAGGAGCAACAGCCACTGAACCATTACATTGCGTACCTGTCACCGGATGATCTTGCAGATCAAATGATCAATGAAGATCCATCCCTGATCCTGGTGGACATCAGGTCAGAAAAGGCCTTTCAGTCATTCTCTCTGCCGGGGTCTGTCAACATGCCACTGGAGACATGGCCCGACCGGAAAATGGAGATTGAAAAAATGTTCAGGGGAAAACAGGGTGTTGTCCTGGCAGATGATAAGGGCATTGACGCACGATTCGCTTCAGCTTATCTTCAGGGAAATGGGATATGCGATCCGTTTATCCTCGATGGAGGCATCGAGGGTTTTGTCCGGACCATCTTTACGGAACCGGACAAGGATGTCGTCCTGGATGATGCCGCATTGCATCAACAGCAATTTCGCGAGGCGGCAGCAATGTACTTTGTGGGGTTGAGCAAGCCGATAACACCGGAACCCTACACACAACCGGCACCGGTCCGGAAGAAAACAGTCAAGGTTGCACCAAAAAAGAAAATCCAGCAAGATGAAGAAGAAGGTTGTTAGAGCACTGATATTTTTTGTAATCGCCTTATTGGCATTCTCTTGCCAGTATACCCAGAGCCACCGCCAGGTTGACATGGAGGCCATCCTTGGAGAATACCTGGGAGGGGAGGTCCTCATTCCAGTTGAGCAGGCTTATGCGCTCTATGATCAGGATACCTCCGGTGTTGTTTTTCTGGATGTCAGGGATGCAACTGCCTTTGCCAGTGTGCACGAACCAGGTGCGGTAAACATCCCTGCAGCACAGATCGGGAAACTGAGGCAAGGGAAACTTCCCAACCATGGAAGAGCAACATACCTGGTATACAGTGATCAACTTCAAACATCAATTGATGCCTGGTTTGTATTGAAATGGAATGATGTCCCTGATGTCAGGATCGTCCAGGGTACTTTTGACCCTTCGGTTGGAATGCTCATGGATGTTTCGATGGATCCCTCCATCGACTATGGGGCTGTTTTTTCCGGTGCCAGGGAGCGATTGACATTCAAGCCACCTCCACCACCACCGCCTCCGCCCGTCCCCAAGAAAACGGTGCAGGTTCAGAAGAAAAAACCCGTTGTCGAAGAGGAAGAGGGTTGCTGATGTGTCCGGCAACACACGGCATGGCCCGGGTTGATGACGATCATGGCTGCTCATGATCAACATTATCTTTTTTCAAGGTAATTGGACGTATTTTTTCACAAATGGAGGGCAGTCAGAGGTATCTAAAAATCCCTTCCAGATTCTTCATGTAAAAACAACTTGCCATGAGAAATTTTAAATTCTTTGCATTCTTCCTGGCGCTTGTTTCCTTTAATGCCATGCAAGCGCAACTTGATGTCATCACACCTGAACAACTGGTCCAGATGATGGAATCCGATGAAAAGCTCGTCATCATCGATGCCAGCCTCACGGAAAGTAATTATCTAGCCAGCCACATTGAAGGGGCCGTGTACCTGAACCATGAAGACCTTTATGAAAATGGAGACGTCTATGGCGTGATCAAGTCATGGGTCGATTTAGCGGATATTTTTGCGGCCCATGGAATCGACAAGGATGCCACCGTAGTCGTGTATGACGAGGGCTCTCAGAAGTATGCAAGCCGCGTTTACTGGATCCTGAAATATATTGCCAAAAGCGATGTGAAGATCCTGCACAAGGATAATGCATTGTGGCAGATTGATGGTGTGCCGATGACTTCCGAAGTGGCTGAAGTCAAAGAGGGGCACATGACACCAGGAGTCATGCCTTCAATCTATATTTCCATGGAAGAAATTGATCAAAGGCTTGGTGCTGATGATTTTGCACTCGTAGATGTTCGGACAAAAGCCGAATATGAAGGAAATGAAAAAAGTACAGGGCATATACCGGGTGCCATCCATATCAACTACAAGGATTTGATGGATTCTAACGGGGCTTTCAAATCGGCCCAGGAGCTGCAGGCTATTGCGGATGCACATGGCCTGGAAAGGGACATGGAAATTGCTTTTTACTGTATTGAAGGTATCCGGGCATGCGCCGCTTTTGTCGCTTTTCGGAATATTCTCGGATTCCGCAATGTAAAAGTGTTTGACGGATCATATAATGAATGGATGGCCAGGAAAGCAAAACTCCAGTAATCCCGGATCCCAAAAGCGAATTGAAAATGCAAAGAACCCTGCGTGTTGTCCTTACGCGCGGGGTTCTTTTTGTGATCATTACTGCTGCATTTGTCCCTGGCTGTTGTCACCTTGTTTCACATCCGTGTTGTTGATTTTTGATCTCCTTGTCCGGTCCTTGAAATCAAGTTTTCCAAACCTGTACTGCAAATTGATACCGATTGAACGGAACGGCCGCAGAAATTCGCTGGACTGGAAAAAATCGGGGCCTTCCAGTTCGGTCCTGAATGTCAGGTAGCGGTTAAACGGATTGGTGACCGTGATCCCGATGCTTCCCCGTTTTTTCAGGATTTCCTTTCGGACACCCATGTTCAGCATGGAGAATGAGGGCACTTTCCCCTGTACAGTCACACGGGGCGAGTTGAAAAAGCCGAAGACTTCAAACTTCCAGTCTTTCGGCAAGTTGAGCGTACCCATCAGCCGGGCGCTGTAATTGATTCCCGTGTTGGATAGTTCCTGTCCGTTGAAGGTGCCTGAGATATTGAAGGTGTATGCGTCGAAGCCGCCGCGCAGCACGAGGAATTTCTTTACGGAGTAAGAACCGAAGAGGTTCACACCAAAGCTGTTCCGCACGCCCAGATTACTGAATGTCGTGACCGAGACACCTTCCGGGTTGATATCCAGGATACTTTCAATGACATCGTTTGTCCGCCTGTAATACACTGCCGTATTGATCACATTTCCCTTGGAAAAGGTCGTATACCCGATTTCAAACTGGTGCGAAATTTCAGGGGACAATTCAGGATTTCCGAATGAAAGGTTCCTGTCATCATCGTTGTCAATAAATGGATTCACGAACTGAAGCCCCGGCCGCTGGATCCGTTGGTTGTAGGATACCTTGAGTGTATTGAATTGTTTGATCTTCTGGGAAATGATGATGCTGGGAAGCAGGTTGCCATACGCGTTGCTGAATGGGCTATCGAAATCCCTGAAATCACCCGATATATCAGTGTATTCGTATCTGGCCCCGGCGACAAGGCCCAATGACTTGTTGAAATTGACCCTGACTGAACCATAGCCGGCATATACATCCTGGTGATAATTAAAGATGTCTGTTTGAGAAGGCTCGATTTCAAATTCGCCGGAAATCGGGTTCCGCCACTCAAATGAATAGTCGCTTCTGATTTTTCTCAGTACGGATTTCACACCGGTTTCAAGCGTCAGCTTTTGTGAGAAGGGGTGTGTGTAGTCGACCTGGAAAGTGGTCTCGAGGTTTCTGCCTTTGTTGAAGGTGATTTCCTCCTCCCTCAAGTTCGGGTCATCACTTGTTTGGATGTAAGTGATGTCATTATCACTGTTATTTCCATTTACCTGGAAGGCGAAAGTGAGCTCTTTCCCTTTCTGGTCAAATTTTTTCACATAGTCCGTTGTCCATTCCCATCCTGACCTGCCGGTTTTTCCGTCTGAATTTCGCGTATAGATTTGTTCTATTCCAAGTCCGGGATCAATAAAGGAGGATGCAAGTGAAACATCCCTGTCGAAGGTAAATCCCCTTAGCTGAAAAGAAGAGCTGATGGCATTGAATGCATTCAGGTCATAGTACAAACCTGCGTTCCCATTGAATCCAAGCCTCGCCGAAGTATTGTCCCCGTTGCGCTCAAAGACGCTCGTGTAGCCGTCCTTTTCTTCCGTCCTGAGGAAATTGCTTTCCCCTGTTTGTGGAATTGAATATACTGCTGAGCCGCTCATATTGAATCCGAGCCTTCCACGGGCCATGCTCAGGCTGCCCACTCCGCGGTTAAACATGTTCCCGGCCGTGAGGTTGACAGATCCGCTCGTGCCCTGTGCCGATTTCTTTTTTGTGATGATGTTGATGATGCCTGCAGTGCCTTCTCCGTCATATTTTGCCGAGGGGCTGGTGATCACTTCTACTGATTTGATTTGCTCTGCCGGGATCATCTTCAATGCATCGGCTACACTGGAAGAAAACATCCCGCTGGGCCTTCCGTTGACGAGTATGGTCACATTGCGTGAACCCCGCATTTCAACATTTCCCTCAAGGTCTACGGAAAGCATTGGAACTTTCCGCAAAACATCAGACGCATCCCCGTTTGTAGATATATCTTTTTCGGCGTTGTATACGATGCGGTCGATCTTGTTTTCCACAAGGGCAGCCTCCTCGACCACTTCGACTTCCTGAAGGACCATCGAATTGGCAGACAGCGAAATGGTACCTAAATTTTCGTCGGGTTTGCGCAGGGTAAGTTCGATTCCGGAGACCTGTTTGGTCTGATACCCCAGGAAACTGAAGCGGACTGCATACTTGCCTGTCTTGATATTCTCGATCCTGATATGTCCATTTTCATCAGAGATAGCACCATTTATCACGCTGCTGTCGCTCCCGATCAGTGCAGCGGAAACAAATTCAATGGGCTCATTTGTCAGGCTGTCGATCAATGTAGCGCTGATATGGCCCACAATGGAAGGCCCCCCGCCTCGTTTTCCGGCATATGGATTCTGGCTTGCCGCGGTATGGAAAAAAACAGCCATGAAAACAGCAATAAAAGTGTATTTGAGTTTCATTTTCCAAGATTTACCTGTGTGCAAACAAAACTGACCCTTTTTGGTTGCGGCGCAAAGGTGAATAATCCCGCTGAATTAATAGCTTTTTCTTCCATATGAGACATGATTCCATCGATACAAGCCTTCCATTGAAGTTTCAATTGCATTTTTTGAAATATCAATAATTATATGTTTAAATTCGTCGCGATTAGTTGGTCTAATTTTCAAATGATGCGATTCAAAACTCTACTACTGACGAGTGCAGTGATGCTGCTCTCTTTTTTACATTCCAATGGGCAGATACCGGATGGTTCAATTGCCCCCGATTTTACGCTCACCGACATCAATGGCAATACACACCACCTGTACGACTATCTTGCACAGGGTAAAGTCGTGGTACTTGATTTCTCGGCGACGTGGTGCAGCCCTTGCTGGAGCTATCATAACAGCGGTGCACTTGAGAACCTGTATAACCAATATGGCCCAAACGGAACGGACCAGTTTATGGTATTCTTCATCGAAGCGGATCTGTCAACGAATATGGATGATCTGTTGGGCAACACGGGAAGTTCCCAGGGGAACTGGATAGACGGAACACCGTACCCGATCATTGACCTTCAGTCAGGTGCGGTGAGCAATGCATACCAGATCGGTTACTATCCGACGATCTTTACCATCTGTCCTTCCGATTACACCGTATATGAATCTGGCCAGGTAACGACAGCTTCCCATGCGACATGGCTTCAAAGTTGCGCACTGGATGTAAGCCTGGATGCGACGACCGAAGCAATCTGTTACGGTGACGGGACCGCCACGCTTGCGGTCTCCGGAGGTTTGACCCCTCTACAGTACCAATGGAGCAACGGATCCAGCGATGCCGACTTGCAGGGTGTGGGTGGTGGAACCTATGCAGTTACTGTCACGGAAGGCAATGGAAAGCGGAGTGTGCTCGAGGATATTGTCATCGGAGGGCCGCTCGAAGATGTGCTGATCACAAATACCCTGCTTGAAAATAATGGTTGCTTTGGCGATGCTTCCGGACAAATCGAAGTCAGCGTTTCCGGCGGGACACCCGGGTATCAATATGACTGGTCAAGTTCAAATGACCCTGGATTCAGTGGTAACGGAACGGGTCAGATCGCACAGTTGCCTGCCGGCTCCTACACGCTGGATCTGACAGATGCAAACGGGTGTCAGTACTCGGAAGTGTACGAGGTGACAGAGCCACCCTTGCTTGAGGCTTCATTACTGAGCGTCTCTGCAGAAGCGTGCAACCAGGTAAACGGGGTTATCGAATTTCTCACGTCTGGCGGAACAGGCATTGTGACTGCCACCATTGATGGTCCTTCCGGTACATTCACGACAACGGATAATTTTGTTGATAACCTCCTGGCCGGAACATATACGATCGACCTGGCAGATCAAAACGGGTGTTCTACAGCATTGACCGCGACAATTGAATACCTTGAAGCCCCGACAGTTGAGGTGATCTCAGACAATATCCTGACGTGCACAGAACCTGTACTCCAGTTGGAAGCTCAGGTGAACGGGCAAACCGGAGATATCGAATACAACTGGACTACTTCTTCGGGGAACATTTTGACTTTCAATGATCTCAGCGAGATTTCGGTTGATGCTCCCGGTGAGTATTTTGTTGAGATCACGGATTTGGTCACAGGCTGTACAGCTGACAATTCAATCCTTGTCATCTCTGACCAGGACATTCCTGCCGTTGATCTTTCAGCAAGTGGGGACCTGGATTGCAGCAATAGTGAAGTCACGATAGAGGCTTCCTTCAATGCATCGCAACCAGACCTGGTCATGATCTGGATGGACCAGTCTGGAAATATCATTGCGAGTGATGTCACCCAGATCACTGTCACACAGGGAGGCGTCTACAGCTTTTCACTTTCAAACCCTGATAACGGTTGTGCAACGATGGAGAACATCCTGGTCATTGACCAGAGTGTCGATGTAGTGCCGGCCTTCAATTTCCAGGTGACGGAATTGTCCGCATTCTTTGAAGATCTCTCGACAGGTAATGTGAACAACTGGAGCTGGGATTTCGGGGATGGCAACTCTTCTGTTGAAGAGAACCCTGCACATATCTATGCAGCAGACGGGATATACACTGTCTGCCTCACAGTAATGAACGGTTGTGCTTCCGAAACAGTATGCCAGGAAGTAACCGTACAGGCAGATGTGACTGCAATTCTCGTAAATCACAACGCGACAGATAATATCTGTTTTGGAGGTGCTGACGGATCTGTTGATCTCAACGTTGTCGGCGGGACGGGAGGATATACTTACCAATGGTCAGGCCCGAATGGATTTGAAAGTGCAGATCAAAACATCTCCGGGCTTCCAGCTGGTATTTATGAAGTGCTGATCACCGATTCGGAAGGAAATTCTGTCAGCTATTCGATCGAGATCTTTGAACCACAGCCACTTGAACTCCAGGCCACTGAGCTTATCATGGTTGGTTGTTTCGGGGGGCAGGACGGGCAGATCTCGGTTGAGGCGAATGGCGGGACCCCACCGTATAGCTATTTGTGGACAAATGGTGCGACATCCGAGGCAATTGCGCAATTGGTTCCCGGAACATATGGGGTCTTGGTGACGGATGCCAATGGTTGCCAGGTTGATATGGTCAATTATGTCATTGAGGAACCTGAACCGGTTGTAGTCGATGCAGTGGTTCAGGACATCCTTTGTTTCGGCGACCAGGATGGACAGATCACCCTGGAAACAAGTGGCGGTACTCCACCGTACAGCTATGCCTGGACGAATGGTGCGACAGCCGGTACGATCGAACAATTACCTCCCGGGACATATGGGGTCATGGTGACAGATGCCAATGGTTGCCAGTACGAAATCGACAATTTTGTAATTGATGAACCTTCTCCTGTTGTGGTGGAAACAAATGTGTTTGAGCTCCTCTGCTTCGGTGATGAATCCGGTATCATTACAACTGATGTTTCTGGCGGTACAACCCCGTATACCTATATGTGGAGCACCGGGACACAGGACCCGGGCATTGAAAATGTTGTTGCCGGAACATATGCCGTGACCGTTTCGGATGCAAACGGATGTGTTGCTGTAAGCGAAGATCTGCAGGTCAATGAACCGCCGATCATACAGATCAACTCAATTTCAATCGTGCATGCTTCTGCATCATCAGCAAATGATGGCAATATCGATATCGAAGTGATCGGAGGAGTGCCTCCGTACACCTATACCTGGAGCAACGGGGAGACCAGCGAGGACCTTGAGGCTGTGGAACCTGGAGTGTATTCTGTCATTGTAACAGATGCGAATGGATGTGTCTTTACCTCCTCCGGGATAGAAGTTTCTTTCTCAACCGGGATTGAAGATCTGGAGTTTTCACGTGCGATTGCGGTATCACCAAATCCGGCAAGGGGATTGGCAAGGATCTCATGGACGTTTGAAATGGGAACAGATATGACGATAGAAGTATGTGATGCGATTGGCCGGAGAGTTGGCCAGACTGAGATAATTGAGCGTTCTGTTGCCGGAAACCTGGCTATTGATGTATCAGGATGGGATGCAGGTTTGTATCTTATTTCTGTCAAAAGTGAGGACAAAGTCGCAATCAAGAAACTGATGGTAGAGTAGGGGCAAAATTGTTGAGGATATAGAAATGGCAGTTTCCGTGACTTGAGGAAAAACTGCTCCTGGTAGCGCACGGAATCTTTAGAGGAAATGCCACTTTGGTATACCCAGGTGGCATTTCCTTTTTGTGGTGCCCTGCAGGTGACTAGTGCATGCGGTCTCCGCGCAGTTCCAGATCCTCCATGATCCCCTTTTCATAGTCAAGGTATTCCTGCCATCTTTTCTTTACTGCTTCGGGATCTCCGTATTTTTTTGCCAGGTCGATGAACAGACGGTAATGACCCGCCTCGGAAACCATGAACTTGTGGTAGAAATCCTTCAGTTCATCTTCGGCAATATGCAGTGAAAGGAGTCTGAACCGTTCGCAGCTGCGTGCTTCTATCAATGCACATACTAGCAGTCTTTCCACGAGTTGTTCTTCCCTTGACCCGCCTTTTTTCTGGAACTTGAGCAGTGCATTGACATATTCATCCTTTCTTTGCCTCCCTAACTTGAGTGCGCGTTTCTCAAGTTCGCGGAGCACCTGCCTGAAATGCCCCCATTCCTCCGTGACGATCGGAGCCAGGGCATGGACCATTTCAATTTTTTCCGGGTATTGCTGAATCAGTGAGATACAAGAAGTGGCAGCCTTTTGTTCACAATAGGCGTGGTCCGTGAGGATGTCCTCAAGGCTTTTTTCCGCCAGGTTCACCCATCTCGGATCGGTCGGCAGTTTAAGTCCAAGCATAACTTTGATCTTTTTTCCTAATAATCATTGAGGCATTTGATCTGGTCCAGGAAGAAATCAACTTCGTGGATGTCATAATCCTCATACCCCGTGGACCAGACAACCCTCATTTTGTCGAGTTCGGATTTCAGAAGCTGTTTTTCTGCATTTCTCCCGAGGGCATAATTGCCAGTGAAAATGGTATTTCCGCTGTACCGGTCAATCGTACCTTTGCTTGCCTGGATATTGTAGAAATTGACATACGAACCATCGAGGAGTTTGAACCTCAACAGGGCCTGCTGCTGGAGCATTCCAAAATTCTTCCTTGCGTTGGGACTTGCAATGATAAACCGGACGGTAAGGTATCTGTATCCTTCTATCGAGCTGATGTACGCCCGGCAATCTACCAGGCTTTCATCCCTGAAGTAAGGCCTCAGTTCCTCGTCCGTAAACGTGAACAGCCCCTGTTCTTCCAGGACCAGCCTCTTTTGTCCCGTTGCTTCATCGACGATTTGTGCATTGACCCGGCATTTCACTGGCGCACGCTTGTATGGTGGCTCTTCAGCTACAGACCAGGTGAGGTTTTTGTCGGTGGGGACTGCGGGCCTGTCTGGCGCTTCCTGCCTGGTGCCCTTCCTGACGGCCCTGGATTTTGCCTTGTCTGCTGTTCTGGCAGGTCCTGTTTCGGTATCCCTGGATTCGGAAATGACAGGCAGGGCAGGGGTGGATGTTCCCCGATTTTCCTCAGGAATCCATTCCGAGGAGGAGACAAAGGAAGAGTGTTTTGCCATGAGCCTGGAAAGCTTCTTCTGTCTTTTTGGCGCATCAATATGTGTAATCGCCAATGCCTGCTCGGTGAATTTCGCTATTTCTTTGTGGTATTTTTTTGCCAACCGCACCACGTCCGTTGCACGTTCGTAGTCTTCTTCGAGCCTCGCAAGAATGTCCGCATCAATAAGGCCCTTGTTTTTCCTCGCCTGCTCCAGTTTGGCTTCGGTATTGAATTTATTGTTTGTCGCATCGATCAGGGCGATCCTTGCCCTGTCAGCTTCCGCCTGGAGTTCATTGGCAAATTCAATCGCCAGGTGTGCTTCAACTGATTTGCCAAGCGTTGGATCCATTGGTTCAGCCAGGTCGTCATGTTGTTTTTCCGGCTGGTTGAACGGACTCGCACTCCTCAGGTTTTCCCGGATCAGGACGGAATCTGCCGGGACAAAATGCCTCCAGCTGCCGTCCGGGAAGACGACGATCTTTTCGCCTTTCGAATTTGTGATCACTTGCTGGGCAGTCCCCGGATGCACAAAGCAGAAAAGGCTGATTAACAAGGGGATGAATAATTTTAATCGCTGCATGATGAATGGAATTGATACCCTGTTCACAAATCTTTCAACGCAATTTTCAGACCTGTGATTCAAAAATACCAAAAAGGTTCGATAGGTATTTTTTGGTTAAATTCGCCATCCATGGAATACCTGTTCGATATTCGATTTTTGGATATTAAAATTTGGGATATCCTGGATATTCTCATTGTATCTTACCTCATCTACCGGATCTATTTATTGCTGAAAGGCAGCGTGGCGTTCAATATTTTTATCGGCCTGATGCTATTGTATATTGCCTGGTGGCTCGTAAGTGCGCTTGAAATGCAACTCCTTTCGACCTTCCTTTCACAGTTCGTGAGTGTCGGGGTGATCCTGCTGATCATCATTTTCCAGCCGGAAATCAGGCGGTTCCTGCTTGACCTGGGCAATACGACACTCAAGCAGAGAAGTAATCTCTTTGAACGGTTGTTTACGTCTGGCGTACATGGTGCGAAGCCTGCCACAAACAGGTATTTCAAGTTGCTTCCTGCGATCGATTCGATGAGCAGGAACAAGGTCGGGGCACTGATCGTTTTCGGCCATGTCTCGGAATCACAGCCATTTGTGCGGACGGGCAAGGTGATCAATGCAAACCTGAGTGCTGGACTGATTGAGAGTATCTTCCAGAAAGAAAGCCCGTTGCATGATGGAGCAGTGGTCTTGCTCGGGGACAAGATCTTTGCCGCGAGCTGTATCCTGCCCGTCTCGGAAAATGCCACCTTGCCGAAACAGGCCGGGTTGAGGCACAGGGCAGCTGTCGGTGTGACGGAACAATTTGAAGTAGGGGCGATCGTGGTCTCAGAAGAAACGGGAAACATCTCGTTTGCTTCAGAAGGGAACCTGCATTTCAATATTGATATGGAAACACTGCGCAACTTTCTCAGGATTAAATGGAAATAAAAGCACATTGATCACATATAAAATCAGCTTCATTGATGGAAACAGTAAATGCATATCAAGAATCAAACAGGGATCGATTTCTGGAGGAGCTCTTCTCTTTCTTGAAGATTCCCTCGATCAGCGCGGATCCTGCCTATAAGGAGGAGGTCAGCAATGCAGCTCAGTGGTTGAGCAACAAGATGACGGAAGCCGGAATTGACGGAGTAGAGATTATTCCGACAGAAGGCCATCCAATTGTGTATGGGGAGAAGATCATGGATCCCGGCTTGCCCACCGTCCTGGTATACGGGCATTATGATGTACAGCCTCCAGACCCGCTTGAACTCTGGGATTCTCCGCCATTCGAGCCCGTCATCAAGAATGGAAAGATCTATGCCCGGGGAGCATGTGACGATAAAGGCCAGTTGTACATGCATGTGAAAGCGTTTGAATCCATGCATAAAACCAACCAGCTCGCGTGCAATGTCAAGTTCATGTTTGAAGGTGAGGAAGAGGTTGGTTCAGAGCACCTGGGCAAATTCCTGGAAGACCATAAGGACAGGCTTGACTCTGATGTGATCCTGGTGTCCGATACAAGCATTATATCCAATGATGTACCCTCCATCACAGTCGGGCTGCGCGGACTGAGCTATGTAGAGGTGGAAGTGACAGGCCCGAACAAGGACCTGCATTCGGGTGTGTATGGAGGGGCCGTCGCAAATCCGGCAAATGTACTTTGCGCGATGATTGCCTCCCTGCATGACGATCAGGGAAGGATCACGATTCCCGGGTTTTATGATGATGTGGCGGTGATCACGGAGGCAGAGCGTGAAAGGATGAATGAGGCACCCTTTGACCTTGAAGTCTACAAGGATGAGCTGGGGATCAATGCTGTGCATGGCGAACAGGGATATACGACGCTTGAGCGAACGAGTATCCGGCCAACGCTGGATGTGAACGGGATCTGGGGTGGCTATATCGGCGAAGGCGCAAAAACCGTCTTGCCTGCCAAAGCCGCCGCAAAGATCTCCATGCGCCTGGTCCCACACCAGGAGCCGGACAAGATCACGGAGTTGTTTGTCAAGCATTTTGAATCCCTTGCGCCACCCTCAGTGCAAGTGAAAGTGACGCCGCACCACGGCGGACAGCCGGCTGTCACGCCCACGGATACAGATGAGTACAGGGCGGCCGCGATGGCCATGAAAGAAACATTTGGCAAGGATCCGATCCCGCAACGAAGTGGTGGGTCGATACCGATCGTGGCACTTTTTGAGCGTATCCTGGGTGTGAAAACCGTGTTGCTTGGATTCGGGCTGGATTCAGATGCGATTCACTCGCCAAACGAATCCTATGGCTTGTTCAATTATTATAAGGGGATCGAGACGATTCCGCATTTTTTTGCACATTACGCGAGGTTAAAGCAAATATCATGATGAAACAGAATTTGCTCATTTTTCTGGTGTGCCTCCTGTGTTCAGGAAGTGCCCTGCAAATGGAAGCACAATCACTGCAAACAGACATGGACACTGTCTCATACTGTGTCGGGATGATGGTCGCACAGAGCGTGAAAGCACAGGTCGGTGACATCCGGTATGAAGCTTTTATGGAAGGGTTCAGGCACCAGATGGAAGAAGAAGGTCTCCTGCTCACCACGACCCAGGCGCAGGAATACCTGAATGCTTACGGGGAGATGCAACGCCGGGCACAATTTGAAAAGCAGATCGCAGAAGGGGAGGCTTTCCTTTCCGATAATGCGCAAAAGGAAGGGATAGTCGTCCTGGACAACGGGCTGCAATACGAAGTCCTTGTGCCCGGTCCGGAAGATGCACCAAAACCGGGATTGAAGGACAGGGTCAAGGTACACTATCATGGCACGCTGATCTCGGGTGAAGTTTTTGACAGCTCTGTGGACCGGGGTGAGCCAGCGACATTTGGTGTGAGTGGCGTGATCAAAGGATGGACAGAGATCCTGCAGATGATGCAGGTGGGGTCCAAATGGAAGGTCTATATTCCCGCTGATCTGGCCTATGGGGCAAGAGGGAGCGGTAAAATCAAGCCATATACCACCCTCATTTTTGAAATTGAATTGCTCGAGATCCTGTGAGTACTGCTTCATTTCTGAACAATCCAATCTTCGGGGTATATGATGCGGATTGATATCATCGCGGTGGTTCCTGACCTGCTTGCAAGCCCTTTCAGCCATTCTATCCTGAAGCGGGCATCTGAAAAGGGTTTGCTGCATGTCAATGTGATCGATCTGCGCCAGTATGGCATCGGGAAATACAAACAAATCGATGACTATCAATACGGTGGAGGCGCAGGCATGGTCCTCAAGCCTGAACCCCTGGCACAGGCAATTCGGGAACTCTCCGCCAAACGGGCGTATGATGAAGTCATCTACCTGACCCCCGATGGTGAATTGCTGAATCAGTCGATGGCAAACCAGCTCTCACTGGGGAAAAACCTGCTCCTGATCTGCGGGCATTACAAGGGCATTGATGAGCGCATACGGCAAAAATACGTGACCAGGGAAATCTCTATCGGGGATTATGTCCTCTCGGGCGGGGAGCTTGCAGCAGCGGTACTTGTTGATGCGGTGGGACGGCTGATCCCCGGGGTATTGAATGACGAGAGTTCTGCCCTTTCAGATTCCTTTCAGGACAATTTGCTTGCCCCGCCTGTCTATACCCGACCAGCCGAATTCGAAGGCCTGGAAGTACCGGCCATCCTGCTGAGCGGCCACTTTGCCGAAATTGACAAATGGCGGCATGCCCAATCACTGGAGCGTACCAGGGAGCGGAGGCCGGATTTGATGGAGGAAGATTGATGGGGAATTTGATCCAGGTTAAAGGATAAAATTTCCAAAAAACTATTTCCAAAAAACAATTTCCAAAAGAATTCCAATTAGCCAAATTCCAATCGATAGGTTTTCGGGTATCCGGGACAGGTGCTTGAAGACCTTTCAGGCCATCTTGCCCTTTTTAGCTAAAGAGATAGAGGTAGGCGCTGACCAGGAGCCATTGGAGGATCATCGTGCCGTCGAGAAGCCCGCTGTAGTAATAATCGGACAACCCATGTGCTGATTTGTTGATCAGTACCGCCGTAACAAGGAAGAAGAGGAGGTAGGGGATGATGATATGGCCGGTATAAAAGCCCATCCAGGAAAGTGAAAGCACAATGATCAGGTGTAAGGCCAGGCAGCCGATCGCAAGGATCTTGCTCTTTTTGGTGCCCAGCAGGATGGGGAGGGTTCTCACTCCGGTATGCGCATCTACTTCAAGGTCGCGGATATCGAAGGGGATTGTGATCGCAAAAACAAACAAGGCACGCTCCAGGAATGCAAAAACGATCGGCCATCTGAATTCATCAAACGCGATATGCAGTGGGATAAAAGCTGTGACCCATGCCCAGGTCACGGCAATGGTAAAGATCTTGACGAGGTGGACGTCGCGCAGCCTGTTGTGTCCAGGTAGGAACGGGATCACATACAGCAGGGAAAGGCCCGCTGGCAAGATGACCAGTTTTTGCAATTGAAGGTCAAAGCGGAGGAAATAGTAGAGTGCACCCGCCAGCCCGGCAATGCCGTAAACCAGGATATGGTACCTGTATTTTTTAATCACGGCAAAACGTCCCTCATGTTCAAAGGCTTCAACTTTTTTGATGCCCATGATCCGGTGGATGCTATAAAGCATGATCACCGAGAAAAACGTAAACCTGGTGTAGATGGTTATTTCAGGGTCGACCCCGATGAGTTTGCCGGATAGCGTGACAAGGGCGACAGCACAGAGGGCAACAAACACACTGCTGTACAAAATGAGGTCAGCAATTTTATGAACGAGGTGCACAAATCAACTTTACAGGTATTTGAAGGATTGTCCTTCCTCGATCTTTTTCAGTGTTTCGTAAATCAGTCTGATCACATTCTCCACATCATTGAAGTGGGCCATTTCGACGGTCGTATGCATATAGCGAAGGGGCAGCGATATGAGTGCACTGGCGACACCCCCATTGGAATAGGCAAACGCATCTGTATCTGTCCCCGTGCTCCGCGAATTGGCAGATCGCTGGAAGGGGATTTTGTTCTTTTCTGCCGTTTCGATGATCAGGTCAAGCAATTTATGGTGTACGGACGGGGCGTATGCCAGGCATGGCCCGTCACCCAATTTGACATCACCATGGATCTTTGAATTGATCAGCGGGGTATGGGTGTCATGGGTCACATCGGTGATGATCGCTACATTGGGTTTGATCGTGTCAGCAATCATTTGTGCACCCCTGAGCCCGATCTCCTCCTGCACGGCATTGACGATATACAGGGAATAGGGGAGTTTGACTTTGTTCTTCTTGAGTAATCGGGCTACCTCAGCCACGCAGAACCCCCCGATGCGGTTGTCCAGGGCCCTCCCGATAAAATGCTTGTGGCTCAGTTCGTCAAACGATTCTTCATAGGTAATGACGCATCCGATGTGCACGCCCATTTTCTCCGCCTCCTTGCGGTCCTTGGCTCCGATGTCAATGAAAATGTTTTCGAGTTTCGGGGACAGGTTCAGGTCTTTCCCTTTCCTTGTATGTATTGCCGGCCACCCGAAGACGCCCTTGACAATGCCTTTCTTCGTGTGGATATGGACCTTGCGCGATGCGGCTATCACCTGGTCTGATCCCCCGTTCCTGACAACATGGATAAAACCCTTGTCCGTGATATAATTGACGAACCAGGAGATTTCATCTGCATGGCTTTCGATGACCACTTTGTACGGTTGACCGGGATTGATGACAGCATAGACGGTACCATAGGTGTCCGACTCCCATTCATCAATAAATGGTTTTAAGTATGAAAGCCAGAGTTCCTGTCCCGACTTTTCGAAACCTGTCGGACTCGCGTTGTCCAGGTATTTTTTCAGAAAATCCTTGGATCGTTTTGTGATTATTGCCATTGGATCGGTTTTCTTAAAGGTGTGGGGAGAAAGGTTTCCATGCTTTAGGTTTTTCGCGCCAAGACCTCAGGGCTGGCAAATCTTCCTGGTCGATATACCCGGAAGACTCTGCTGCATCGAGCAAGGCAGCGTAGTTGCTCAGGGTGTTAAGTTGGATGCCGGCCTGCTCAAAACGCACTTTGCTCTCATCCAGCCCGTATTGAAAATTTGCAATGACACCCACGACCTCAAGTTTTTCTTCCAGCAAGGCATCTACTGCCTGCAGGCTGCTTCCTCCAGTGGATACCAAATCCTCAACGACGAGGACTTTCTGTTTACCGGAGTAATGCCCCTCGATCAGGTTCTTGCGGCCATGTCCTTTCGCTTTTGAACGGACATAGATGAAAGGGGCCTTGAGCCTGTCAGCCACAAGTGCACCCCAGGGAATTCCCGCCGTGGCGACACCGGCAATCATGTCAAAAGGTTCAAATGAGCGGCTAAGCGAAACAAGTTGTGCGGTAAACCAGTCCCTGATCTCAGGGTATGAAAGTACGATTCTGTTATCGCAGTAAATGGGCGAGAGGATGCCAGATGCCCATGTAAAGGGATTTTGAGGACTCAATTTTATTGCCTTAATTTGAAGCAATTTTTGTGCTGCTTCTTCCTGTATTTTCATGAGGAAAATTCTTGACTCAAAAGTATGCTAAAGTACAAAATCTATATCAATGAATCTCCGCTCTGGTTGCTGCCCTCAGACCACCCAAAACTCAAGAAATACCTTTCGAAAACACTGATCCATGCGAAATACAGGGGGCAGAAAAAAATGCTTTTCAACTACATCGACCTGCTCGAGAAATCCGTCAAGCATGAAGGGGTTGTCATTCACTATGAGGATGTTGACCGCCTGTTCAGGGATTTGAAAAGCCTGTATACCTATATCAAAGCCGGTGGTGGCGTGGTCAGGAGGGATGACGGGAAGATCCTGATGATCCACAGGCTTGGTTACTGGGATCTGCCCAAAGGAAAACGCGACCCGGGGGAGACCCTCAGGCAGACAGCACTCAGGGAAGTGGAGGAGGAAGTGGGATTTCATTCGCTTGAAGTCGAGGGGCGCATTGGCACTACCTACCATTGTTTCCGGACAAACTCGAAAAGAGTGATGAAAAAGGTGAACTGGTACGCGATGCATACGCCCAATCCGGACGATCTTTACCTCCAGTATGCAGAGTCTATTGATGATGCGGCCTGGGTGGACCCGATCGCTTTCCGCAGGTTGAAGATCAAGTCCTACAAAAGCGTGCAGGATATCATTCGGAGGTACCGGAAGAAGTACATCGGGAAACCTAAACGGAACAAGGAAAGAAAGTCAAAAGAGGCCTGATCGATGAAAAAAAATATCCTGGATCAAAACAATTTTAACCTGTTTTTATTGTTGTAATAGTTGGGTAATGTTAAAGATTTTGCCTTGCTTTTTATTTTGGAAATATGTGTTAACTTTGGGAGCGTTCTCGAAATAACTATTTGTTATAATGCTTAGGTCAATATTTTTCTTGTTTTTCGTTTGTTTTTCCATTGCTGCTTTCAGCCAGCACAACATGCCACAGGTCAATAACCAGTTGCTTTCATCCTCCATTGTGGCGATGAGCCAGTTTGAAATTCCGGCTGATGCATTGTTTGTCGATGCCGAAGAGCAGACTCTGTTTATTGATCTTGAGCGGATCAAGTACAATGTCAAGGAAATTTCCCTCGCAAGTCCGGAAGGGAATCTTGTTTTCCAGAAAGACGTGACTGCACTTCCTGTTGATGCAATCCTTGAGATCAACTACTCACAGTTTACCAGTGGTAAATACCTTCTCGAGGTCACGACGTATGTGCAGAGAATGCACAAATCCATCTCCTTTTAGGTATTTTTATTTTACAGAGTAACCAATTCTGCAGACAATAGGTTATTGTACAGTCTCGCAGTCATCTGCCTGATCCTTGTGTACATGTTCATTTGATCAAGGCGGCATGTGCCAATATTTGAAGAATTGGATACTGGCACGATCGATCTGTTCTCCTTGCTGGTCGGTTTTCATCCTGTTCATTTCATGCCTCTCGCGATTGGAGTTCGTTGCTACAAACGGAATCATTCAGATCCCTTTTTAGACACCTTGTGCTTCATCTGAAGCAAACCGTAATAAAAGAAAGGTGAATGCCAGACCCGGTATTCACCTTTCTTTATCCAAAGGCATTAGAAGCCTTGGTCTCATTTATTTTGCACTGCTCGGAACTGGTTCGAGAATCATATTGATCCGTTCTTTCAGATCTGTGAGATGGATATTTTCACGGCTGCCAATCTTTTCCTTAACAGAGAGAAGGGAAGCACGAGCATATGCTTTGATATCGCTCTGGTCGTATTTGGCATCCTTGAGTTCCATCAATTCCTTCATTTTGCTCACATATGCACGTTGCAGATTCCTCCTGAAGGGGTCGATCTCATTGCCGGATTTCAATTCGCTGAAAATCCCATTCTCTACATCGTTAAAAAGGCTCCCAAGGGTATACGCCAGATCACCGGACAGCGCTTCTTCTTCCATCAGGCGGTTCAGCCTGTCTTCATCAAAAAGCCTGTTGAGCGTAGACACCTGCAGTCCCCTGATCCTGTCCATCGTGCCTGCGTATTCAATCCGTGAAATAATGTCTTTTCGGATCAACCAACCCGGTGTATTGAAAATCTGGGCATTGAGAAACCGGACTGCATCCTGCTGGTATTCCCGCTGCACGGGCGTGTACACAGCTTTCTCCTGGTCGAACGTCCTGAAGGTTTCATATACCCCGCCTACGATGGTTGCAACATGGCCAGCATAGCGCCTCAACTGACCAAGAACCTGGCCGTAAAGCTCTTCTAGATCATCAAAATCCGCACCTTCTTCCCCGGTCCATCTGATCAGTTCGGGTACGATCCGTTTGAGGTTGGCAATACCTAATTCACTTGCATAGATGCCGTCATCCCCAAGGTCTTCAGTCTGTGCGGAAGGATCCAATGGATTGCCGCGCTGTCGGCCAAAACGGTATTCCGGGTCGTCTGCACGTTCAAGGATCCATTCATGCAGGATCTTGTGTTCGTCTTCCGGGTCCGTCACGCCGGGAATGAGTTTATAGCCGTACATGATCGACCAGACATCATATTTCCCGATCTCGGGATAAAAGCTGGTCACGCCGTCTCCTGGTTGGGCGACATAGTTGAACCGTGCATAATCCATGATCGAGGGCGCCGTGCCATGTGTAGAGGTGAATGATGGTGAACGGAGGGAATCCACTGGATAATTGCTGCTGGAACCCATGTTGTGTGGCAATCCAAGTGTGTGGCCGACCTCATGTGCTGCGACAAAGCGTACGAGTTGGCCCATGATTTCATCCTTGATCTTCACACCTCTTGCATCAGGGTTTGCAGCAGCTGTCTGGATAAAATACCAGTTCCTGAGCAGGTTCAGGATATTATGGTACCAGAGGATATCAGACTCCAGGATCTCACCGGTGCGCGGATCGTGCACATGCGGTCCCTGGGCGTTCTGAATGTCTGTGGTGATATACCGGATAACGGAGTAACGGACATCTTCCGGGCTCCAGTCGGGATCTTCTTCAGGGGTGGGTGCTTCTTTTGCCATAATCGCATTTTTGAAGCCCGCTGCCTCAAAAGCCGTCTGCCAGTCATTGACCCCCTGCATGATGTACTTCCGCCATTTTACAGGGGTGGCCGGGTCGATATAGTAGACGATTGGCTTTACAGGTTCGACGAGTTCACCCCGTGCATAGGCATCCCAGTCCTTCGGTTCCAGTTTCCACCGCGTGATGTAGCGTCTGCTTGCAGCCTTTTGCTCATCAGCTGAATAATCCGTTTGGCTGATGGAAAAATAACCCACACGGGCATCATAAAGTCTCTTATGCCAGGGGATTTCCGGTAACAGGATGAAAGACTGGTTCATTTCGATGGAGAGTGTCCCGGTTGCCTGGTTATCGGGGAGTGCCTTCCCCTTGTAGGTGAGTACATGGCGGACTTCCACATTCTCCGGAAAACTTTTCATCCATGATATGAGGTTCCTGGATTTGTCCATGCCGTTGATCTGAAAGCGTTTGCGTTCACTTTGCCGCAAGGCACCGATCATTTCCACATCTTCTGTAAAGAGCGAATTGACTTCGATAAGGACGCCAGTAGTATCCTTATTGTACGCCTTGATCTCGAATTTTTCGATGATAGGTTCAAAATTATTGTTGCGCAATGACCTGTATACGGGATCATCTTCTGAGGCGACGCTGTTGTACGAGACGGATCTGAGCAGCAGGTTATCGTCATGTCGTTGCCAGCGGATGACTTGCTGTGGGCGTGACTTCATGCCTGCACCGCCGAAGTTGAGTCCTTTGACGTGTCCCGAGATTCTGCTGACGATAAGGATCTCCCGATCGAGGATCGAATCAGGGATCTCAAAATAAAATTTGTCATCGACCTTGTGGACAGTAAAGAGGCCTTCATCTGTCCTGGCACCTTCATTTACGATATCCTCGAATTTTTTGATTTTTGGTTCTTTTTCTTTCTTCTTTTTCTCCTCCTTCGGGGTTTCAGCCAACGCTTCGGCAGCTTCATTTTTCTTTTTCTTTTTGCTCTGGGCAAAAGCATTTCCGGAGAAACCCATGCACATCGCAAGGATCAGCAGCAGGTAGATCTTTTTCATATGATGGAACGATTTGAATTATGGATTCGCGAAGCTAATATTCTGACTCAAAGTATCCGAATATTTCGTCCGGATACTAGCTAAAAACCAGTGAGGCCGGATATTGTTTGGCTGTTCTGTCATATCATAAATGATTCTAATTTGTATTACATTTGTCTCATGAGGTGGATGATCGGATATCTCTTTTTTACGCTTGCCTTTCCAGTTGTGATCGGGGCCCAGGGTTATCTTTTTGAGATCAACGATTTCAAGGCGCATGAGGATGACCTGAACACCGTCGGCAATACGGTTTTGCTCGCTGACCGGCTTCGGCTCACACCTGCTGAGAACCACCGGATCGGGGCCTGCTGGTTTACGCGACAGAAGATTTATCTCGATCATGGCTTTGAGACAGAATTTACATTCCTGATCACAGATACGGATCCTGCCTTTGGAGGCGGGGATGGTTTTGCTTTTGTCATGCAAAGCCAGGGTGAAGATGTCCTTGGGGGTGAAGGGGACAATATCGGCTATAAGAAAATCCCGTATGTGCTGGCTATCGAGTTTGACCTGAAGAATGACCAGGAAGGCAGCCGCAACCACATCAATCTTTCATTTCTGGATGACTCCCGCGGGGGCTACAGGAGGTATGCCACTGTGCACGAAATCCCTGAAATTACGGACGGGAAACCACATTTTACAAGGATTGCCTACCAGGATGGTTTCCTGCGTGTATTCCTAGACAGTTACCTTTTTCCTGTCCTTTCGGTAAAAATCGACATTGCAGAGAAGATCAGGTCGCAAAACGGCTACGCATGGCTTGGATTTACATCAGCAACTTCAGAGGCCTATGCAAACCATGATTTGCTCCAATGGAACGTAAAACAATATCCGCCCCCGCCAGAAGATGTGCCGGATTCTATTGTCATCAGCGAAAAGGCACAGATCATTGTGAAGAACAGGAAAGTACGCATCCAGGTCTGGGACCACAATACGATAGACGGGGATGTGGTTTCGCTGAAATGGGGTGAAGAATGGCTGCTTTCCGAATACGAACTCCAGGCGGAGAAAAAGGAGATCACGGCGACACTTACCGGGTTTCAGCAAAAACTGGTCTTGTATGCAAATAATACGGGCCAGATCCCGCCAAACACGGTTGCAATCAATATCTTCGACGGGCATACAACCCAGCGGGTTCAGCTGGAAGGTGACCTCAAGCAGACAGAGTCGATCGTCATCCAGTACGGAGGGGCAGCAGGGGAGTAGCATATCAAATGAATCACGATCACATGGAGTCTGCGGTAAAAAAGTTTGGGACAGCGCCGGTTTTCTTTACTGCGATTTCGACGATCCTGGGTGCGATCATGTTCCTGCGTTTTGGTTTTGCAGTGGGGAATGTCGGGTTTCTCGGGACGATTGCGATCATCCTGATCGGGCATGCCGTGACGATCCCAACCGCTATGGCGATCGCCGAGATAGCCACAAACCAGAAAGTTGAAGGAGGAGGGGAGTATTTCATTATTTCAAGATCCTTCGGGCTGGTGATCGGGTCCACCATCGGCATTGCACTTTACTTTTCCCAGGCGATCAGTGTCGCATTTTACATCATGGCTTTTTCCGAGGCGTTTACATCCCTGTTTTCATATCTCAGTGAGCATTATCAAATCCATCCGACACTGGAAATGATCCTGAGCAAGAAGCAGACAATTGGAGTGCCGGCACTCCTGATCCTGACATATATCATGCTCACAAAGGGAGCTTCCCTTGGTGTAAAGGCGCTCTACGTTGTTGTCGCCACACTGACATTATCCCTGATCGCATTTTTTTTGGGTACCACGGAATACGGTGAGACACATTCATTTGACCCAATGCTCCATATCGGAAACATGGGCAATACCGCTTCCAGCCTCATTCCCCTGGGCTTTTTTACTGTCTTTGCCATCATTTTTCCGGCATTCACCGGCATGACCGCTGGTGTCGGCCTTTCAGGTGACCTGCGTAACCCTGCAAAAGCCATCCCGCTTGGCACGCTCTCAGCCACCCTGATTGGAATGGTCGTCTACGTATTCATTGCTTATAAACTGACTACGTCAGCGAGCCCGGAAAACCTGGTGGATACAACAGACCTTGTCATGGCGGATATCGCGTGGCAGGGGAACTGGATCATCCCGGTCGGGCTTGCTGCAGCCACGATTTCATCTGCACTGGGATCGATCATGGTTGCACCAAGAACCCTGCAGGCGATAGCGCGTGACCAGGTGCTTCCCCTCGGCGGAATGAACTACTGGCTCTCAAGGGGAAAGCAACCGAATGATGAACCGTACAATGCTTCGGTCATCACGATTTTAATTGCGGCTGTCTTCATCCTTGCAGGTGCACTTGACAGTGTGGCTAAAGTGATCTCGATGTTCTTCATGGTGACCTACGGGTCATTATGCCTGATCTCTTTCCTGAATCATTTTGCTGCAAATCCATCCTACAGGCCGAAGTTCAAGTCCCGTTGGTATTTATCCCTCTTTGGGGCGATTGCCTGTTTTGCCCTGATGTTCCTGATGCAGCCCGGGTATGCGTTGCTTGCCCTTGTCCTCATCTCCATCCTGTACCAGGTCATCGCTTCCAGCAATCCGGACAAGCGGAGCCTTTCGATCATCTTCCAGGGAGCCATCTTCCAGTTCAACCGGCGGACACAGGTATTCCTTCAAAAAGCCAACAAGGAAAAGAGCAGCCAGTGGCGTCCTTCTGTCATCGCCTTTTCATCACACACTTTCGAGCGATTGGGGGCTTTTGAGCTGCTCAGTTATATCAGCCAGAAATACGGGTTTGGTACATATATCCATGTCATCCCTGGATATTTGTCTACGAAGACCAATGACGAGGCAAAGCAGATCCATCAGCGGCTGATCAACCTGGCGGACGTGAACCAGAGCCGTATTTTCGTGGATACCCTCATCAGCCCGTCCTATACATCAAGTATCGCGCAGGCGATCCAGCTGCCCGGAATCGCAGGGACCGAGAATAATCTGCTGCTCTTCGAGTTTTCAAAACATTCACCAGAAGGGGATCTCAACCACCTGGTGGATAACTTCGCTCTGATCGATGCGGTGGAATTTGACCTGATCATGCTGGGCACCTGTGAAAAAGGCTTCGGTCTGAAAAAACAGATCCACGTCTGGATCACGTCACGCGATTTCCACAATGCCAACCTGATGATCCTGCTGGCGTATATCATCCTGGGTCATCGGGAATGGAAGGGGGCGGAGATCAAGATCTTCGCGATTATCCCAGAGGCCCAGATAAAGGAGGAGAAGGAAAGGCTGTATGCCCTGATCGACGAAGGCCGGATGCCCATCTCGCGGAACAACATCCGCCTGATCGCACAACCGGAAGGCCGCACAAAGAAGGATGTGATCAACGAGGAGTCAAAAGATGCGGACCTCACCATCATCGGTTTCAAGCTTGCGGTATTGAAACACAGCGGAAATGAGACCTTCCTCGGGTATGACCAGGTCGGCAATGTATTGTTTGTGCATGACTCGGGCGAGAAAGTGATTGCATAAACGTACACGGCGCGCACGCTGTCACCCCGAAAGCTTTGAAATTTGATCCCCTGGTACTTGGATTTTATTTGGAAATTAAGGAGGTTTGCACCCTGAAATTTGAAATCAGGCCCTGTAGTTCAACGGATAGAATAGGAGTTTCCTAAACTCTAGATCCAGGTTCGATTCCTGGCGGGGCTACTA
>JARQTN010000249.1 GCA_029976695.1 Lewinellaceae bacterium | reverse complement strand
TCCTCGAATTTTAGCGCAATCACAGATTGCTGAAAATTCGGGACCAACTGAACTATCAGACCACTACGTCAAATCCGCTCCTCTTTTGAGCGCATGCAAAGATAACGACATTTTAGAATTGTCAAATAGTTCCCGGAAAAATCTAACCACTTAAATTCAATCACCAATCCGGACATGGACCAGTGTATCCGCCTCCACTCCCCTGATCCGTTTGATAAGCTTTTCAAACATCGGCCCGACATCCCGCGGCCTTTCCCTCATCTCGGTGATCTCCAGGCCGTTATCCACCGGACTAACCCTGAAATTGAATACAAAATCACTGAAACCGCTGACATCATCAGTCATGGAACCGTATCTCAGGTCGCTCAGGATATAGCTGCCGTCATCCTGCTCCCAGACCGTATAATACCCGTTTGAAAACCATTGCAGGATCCGGATCCCTTCATCATCAGCATACGGCTCAAGCCGGTCATGGTGCTTGGGGATCTCGTAGAGTACGGGAATGGTCGATCCCTTGTCCAGGAGTGAATGCTGCCCGAAATGATAAACCGAATCCGTCTCCGCCACGCAGCTCCAGAGGAAATTGTTCAGGATGGATGGACTGGTCCGAAATCGGATCGCATCGATCTGTTCATCCTCGAGCACGCGGGCAAAAAATCGGTCGACTTTGATCTTGTTGCTGATCGTCCAGGCCATGTACAGCGAACTCAGGAGAATTCCCATCCAGGTCAGGCGGCGCCTCCACTGATTTTCCCGGCGCAGGAAAGCGGCGATGGCCACGCAAATCAGGAAGGGCAGCGTGTAGGCCGGATCCGCCACTGAGATATTGTCAAATGCCGCGCGGAAATTCGAGAATGGCTGGAACACCTGGGTGCCGTATGACGTATGGCAGTCCAGCCAGATGTGGGTAAAAAAGGCCAAAAAGAAAAGCAGGTACCACTGCCAGTAGTTCCCGCTTTCGATCTCTCCCCTGCCCATGAAATAAAACCGGTACAGGCGATAGATAAAATACAGCCCCAGGACAAAGATCACTACCCCAAGCCCCACGCCGGTCCCCGTTCCCGTCAGAATGGACATATAGCCCAACCCGCCCGAGATCAAGGCAAGGATGATCAGGTTGACCAGGAAAACAAACCATTTATACGTGCGCTTCCGGTGTGTTTCCGAACGGTACAGCCGGTGCACGATCCAGGCAAACGGGAAGGCTGCAAAGACAGAGAAGAAGATGGAATGTGTGATCCCCCTGTGCACTGCAAGCGCATGGACCGGGTCCAAAAAGAAATTCGCCATCACATCCAGGTCCGGAATCGTCCCGCCGATCGCACCCCACATCATGGCACGGTTGCCCACTTTCCTGCCGAGAACGAGTTCGCCAACGGCGGCCCCTAACGTGATTTGGGTGATCGAATCCATAAGCGTTGAAAACTGTTCGCATTAACGCATGCCGTTCCGGGAGATCCCAAGTGTTTTGATCGCCTTCCTGGAAGCAGACTGCTCTGCGCTTTTTTTGTTGAAATCCTCCGCAATGGCCACTTCATCGCCATTGATCACAACCGCTATCTTGAACCGATCACGGTTATCGAACTTAAATTTCTCCACCAGCTTGTAATCCACTGAGCTGCCTTCCTTCTGGCAATATTCAAGGAGCTGGCTCTTATAATTATCATCCCGGTCTTCAAGATCATGGATATCCAGGTAGCGCATCAGGATCCTCCGGATGACGATGGATTTTGTCTTGCGGTATCCCTTTTCGAGGTAGATTGCGCCAACCAGGGCCTCCAGGGCATTTCCTTTCATGGATTCGCTCAACCTCGTTTCATTGTATTCCAGCAACAGCATGTCCAGGCCCATGTCATCGGCAATCTTGTTGAGCGTTTTGCGCTTGACGATCTTGGAGCGCATCTTGGTGAGAAACCCTTCATCGCTGTTGGGGTATTTTTTGAACAGGTATTCGGCGACAATCGTACTCAGCAGGGCATCACCCAGGAATTCAAGCCGTTCATTGCTGGTACTGGCATGATCCTTTGTGTCAGAATTTGATTTGTGGGTAAACGCAAGCTTGAAGATATGCAGGTTTGAAGGCGTGAAGCCAATCGTATTGCGGATACGCCTGGCAAAAGGACTTTCTTTCGAAAAATGCAGGTTATATACTCGCTTCAGCACCCCCAAAAACAATTGTTAAATGCGTTTGAAAATTACGCACGTATTGTGTCCGCCAAATCCGAAGGCGTTGCTCAAAACGACGCGTACATCCTTTTGCTGTGCTTCATTAAATGTGAAGTTCAGCTTTGAATCAATATCTGGGTCGTCTGTAAAATGATTGATGGTCGGCGGTACAAATTTAGAATTAATTGCCAAAATTCCAGCAATTGATTCAACTGCTCCTGCTGCACCGAGCAGGTGTCCGGTCATTGATTTTGTAGAACTGATATTCAGTTTGTAAGCATCATCGCCAAAAACCTTCAGGATAGCCTTCGCTTCAGCGATGTCCCCGAGGGGTGTTGATGTGCCGTGCACGTTGATGTAGTCCACATCAGCCGTAGTCATTGCGGCATCCTTCAGGGCCATGGCCATGCACTTGATCACACCGGTGCCTTCCGGATGCGGGGCTGTCATGTGGTAGGCATCGGCATTCATCCCGGACCCGGCAACTTCAGCATAGATCTTCGCCCCCCTGGCCTTCGCGTGTGCATAATCCTCAAGGATCAGGGTGCCGGCTCCCTCACCCAATACAAAACCGTCCCTTTCCCTGTCAAAAGGCCGGGATGCGGTTTGCGGGTCATCATTCCGGGTAGAAAGCGCTTTCATGCTGGAAAAGCCACCGATCCCCGCGCGTGTGACAGCAGCCTCTGAGCCACCGGTGATCATAATGTCCGCTTTGCCCAGCCGGATATAGTCCGCACTATTGATAATCGCATGGTTTGCAGAAGCACAAGCCGAAACAGTCGTGTAATTCACACCACTGAAACCGTACTCAATGCTGATGATGCCTGGCGCAATATTCGAAATAAGCTTGGGAATCAGGAACGGGCTGTATCGTGGCACACCTTCTGCCTTGCCCGCTTCTTCAATTTCCTGCTCGAATGTGTGAAAGCCACCGATTCCGCTTGCCCAGATCACCCCGACACGATCCTTGTCCAACGCATCAAGATCAAGTCCGCTATCTTTGAGCGCTTCGTCCGTCGTGAAAAGGGCATATTGCGTAAACAGGTCGGTCCTGCGCACGTATCTTCTGTCGATCCGTTCCTCAGGCTTGAAATCCTTCACCTCACAGGCAAAAGTTGTCTTAAAACCAGCAGGATCAAATTGCGTGATCTGACCGGCTCCGCTGGTCCCTTTCCGGAGGTTTTCCTGATACTCCTGGAGGCTGTTTCCAATCGGTGTCAATGCCCCCATGCCTGTGACGACTACTCTTCTCATGCAATTTGATTTAGAATGTCAGGACACGTGCTGAAAAGACCGTGTACCTCTAAAATAAAATATCCACAAACAAGCGCACTCATTTGTGGATATGATTTTGCCCTGAAGGACAAAGCAGGTAAGGGTTTACGCTGATACCTGTGACTCCAGATATTCGATCGCCTGTCCTACCGTTTGAATATTTTCAGCCTGCTCATCCGGAATTGAGATATCAAATTCTTTTTCAAATTCCATGATCAACTCAACAGTATCCAATGAGTCGGCGCCAAGATCATTCGTAAAACTCGCTTCGTGTGTCACTTCAGATTCGTCCACACCCAGCTTGTCTACAATGATTTTTTTCACTTTGTCCGCTATGTCTGACATAATTTTAGCTTTTTATTGAGACTGCAAAATAAATCATTACCTTATTGAATACCAAGTTTTCCAAAATTTATTTTCTGCAGGCAGTTCCCGGCTTTTTCAGAATATGACGATGTACAGGGAGGCGGCAAATTGTAACTGATCATTATATTTAAGGGCATGTTCCCATTTTACACTTTGATTTTCAGGGTTTCTCACCTACCTTCGCCTGATATTGTATATGATACACGAATCCTGAAATGAACAGAATCGACAACCAGAATACAAAGATCATCGCCACCGTCGGACCGGCCTCAAGCGACTACGAAAAGCTTGTGCAGCTGGTGGAAGCAGGTGTCGATGTGTTCCGGCTGAATTTTTCACATGGCACGCACGAAGATCATCAGAAGGTTATTGACCGTGTCGTCTATATGAACGAGAAGTACAATGTACAGATCGGACTCCTCGCGGACCTCCAGGGCCCGAAGATCAGGATCGGGGACATGGAAAACGAAACGGTCCAGGTCACAAAAGGCGACATGATCACGTTTACGACGAAAGATGTGACCGGGACAAAGGAGCTGGTATGCATCAACTATGAAGATTTTCCGAAAGATGTACAGGCTGGTGAGCGGATCCTCCTTGATGACGGCAAACTCGTTTTCGAGGTGATCGAGACAAACCAGGTGGACGAGGTGAAACTGAAAGTGATTTTTGGCGGTCCCCTTTCATCCAAGAAAGGCGTCAACATGCCGGACTCACAGCTATCCATTCCGTCCATCACGGAAAAGGACAGGCGGGACCTGGAATTCATCCTGAAACAGCCCATCAACTGGATCGCCCTGTCCTTCGTACGTCAGGCGTCCGACCTGATGGAACTGAAAGAGATTATCGCATCGAAAAAACACCCGGCGAAGGTGATTTCCAAAATCGAGAAGCCCTCTGCTGTCGAACATATCAACAAGATCATCAAACACAGCGATGCCGTCATGATCGCACGCGGAGACCTGGGCGTTGAAATGCCGATGGAAAAACTCCCCAGTATCCAGAAGATGATCATCAACAAATGCATCCAGCGTGGAAAACCGGTGATTGTGGCGACACAAATGATGGATAGCATGATCACCAACCCCAGTCCCACCAGGGCCGAGATCACCGACGTCGCGAATGCCGTACTCGACGGGTGTGATGCGGTCATGCTGAGCGGTGAAACATCGGTGGGCGCCCATCCCGTTGTGGTGGTCGAAGCAATGAACAGGATCATCGAGGAAGCTGAAAAATCCTATGCGATCAGCACAAAGCGGCCCAAGCCAAACATCAAGTCGGATACCTTCCTGTCGGACGTTGTGTGCCTCAATGCAGCTAAGGTGTCAGAGGATATCAAGGCAAAGGGGATCATCGGACTCACCGTATCCGGGTACACTGCCTTCAGGATTTCTTCATACAGGCCCAACACAAAGATCTTCATCTTCTCCCACAACCTCAATACGCTGCGCACGCTCAGCCTTGTGTGGGGGGTACACGGGTATTTCTATGACCGCTTTACGACCACCGACGGAACGATCGAGGACGTAAACAACATCCTGAAAAAAGCAAAGCGCGTGCAGTCGGGAGACCGCGTGGTGAATACAGGGTCCATGCCGATCCACAAGCGCTCGAGAACCAACATGCTGAAAGTGACGTTGATCGAATAAACACCTTGCGGGACCGTGGCTGCAGCATATATGCCCTGTGAAGCGTATCTTTAGGGGCAATTTCGAATAACAGACCAGGGACCGCGTAATCAATCTGGCATTTGATGCGTTTTACTAAAAATCTAATGATGCCAAATACCTGTTTTCATATCCTTTTGGGTTTCCTGCTTTCGCTGGGCACAATCGGCCTGTCCCGTGCCCAGACCGAACGCGTCACTGCGGAAGAGATCAACATCCAGAAAGTTTTCATAGAAGCCAATAAAAACAAGATCCTGGGCGCCTATGATGAAGCTGAAAGGCTCTTCAAGGAGGTGCTTGACAAGGATAAACAGAACCACACGGCTGCCTATGAGCTTTCCCGCGTATATGTGGCCAAAAACGACTATGCCAGGGCACTCGAAAACGCAAACCTTGCGCTCCGTATCAATGACAGCATCCCCTGGTATCATGTGCTGAAAGCCGATATCCTGGAAGCCAGGCAGGAATATGCGAAGGCCATGGAAGTCTACGGCAAGCTGACCGAAATGCAGCCGGATGAAGCCTATTATTATGAACACCTGGCTGAGATCCAGGAAAAGGTATCATTGCCCGAAGAAGCACTTGAGACACTGGATCGCTACGAAACCGTTTTTGGTATCATTGAACCGGTGATCCGCAGAAAATTCGATTTGCTGAATGAGCTTGGCAGACCCGAAGAAGCACTTGCACAAGTCGACAAACTCATTCGTATCTATCCGGACGAACTTGATTACAGGCACCTTGCAGCAGCGTATGCCAGGCAGGTGGGCCTCGATGACCGGGCCAACCGGTACTATGCCGAAATTCTCAGGATCGACCCGAATGACGGCAAGGCGAATGTCGCCATGGCAAGTACGTTCAAAACGGGGGCTGATGACCTGACCTACCTGGCATCGATACACACGATCATCAGGAATCCGTCAATCAATGTGGACGCAAAAGTGCAGGAACTGATCCCCTATGTCGAAAAGATCATGGAGAAGCGCGATCCTGCTCTTGAAGAAACCCTGTTCGCACTGCTCACGGACCTCGAGAAAAACCACCCGCATGATGCCAAAGTATTCGCCATTTTCGGGGACTATTACAATGCTACGGATCAGCTCGCGAAGGCCCGCGAAGCTTACGAGAAAACCCTGGCCATTGATGATGGTGTTTTCCCGGTGTGGGAGCAGCTGATCAGCATCCTGGCAAGCCAGCGGGACTGGAACACGCTGACCCGGACGACGGAAACGGCCATGGATGTATTCCCGAACCAGGGCAGCATCTACTTCTACAATGGCATCGGATACCAGATGAAGGATGACTACCTGGAGGCTGAAAACGCTTTTTCCCAGGCACTGATCATGAGCGGCAGGGACCAGGTGATGACATACAAAACCCTCGTCCAGTTAGCCGAGGTCTACCAGGCATTGTCCAAATACAAAAAGGCTGATGAAGCTTTTGAAAAGGCCCTGGGCATCAACGGTGAAGCATTTCCCGCACTCAATGGCTATGCCTATGCACTGGCCCTGCGCAAGGACCGCCTGGAAAAGGCCGCATCACTCGTGGAAAAAGCGTTGCAGGCGCGCCCGGAATCGGTTCGGGGACGCATCACAAAGGGGCTCATCCTACTCCATACAGGAAGCCCCTCAGAAGCCAGGCAGCTCCTGGAAAGCACTGAACAGGATGCAGGACCTGATGAACTGCCACTGCTATATGATCATTTAGGGGATGCATTCCTCGCGCTGGATGAGGCTGAAACGGCTGTGCTCTTCTGGCAACGGGCACTGGATGCAGGAAGCAATGAGGAGCGCATCCGGAAAAAAGTGAATGACCATAAAGTGAATTAGCGGATGTCTGCAGGGAATTTATTCGTTCGGTACATGTTTTTTCTGTCCATGATCACAATTGCACTGATCGTGCTTGACGGGTGCAGCTCTGCACGCAAGGCAACGGCAGACAGGAAAGTCGGGAAACTGTCCATGCTTGAGATGGAACAAATGGTTTCTGCACACAACAATGATTACAGCTGGTTTTCAGGAAAGGCAAGGGTGGTGGTCGAACATGACGATACGCGGATCGGCGGTACTGTCCAGATCAGGATGCTCCACAATGAATTCATCTGGATGAGCATCCAGAAATTCGGGTTTGAACTGGCACGGGCATATATCAGGCCGGACTCCGCATTCATCATTGACCGGTTCAACAAGGACTTTTACGCTGAAGGCCTTGAGGATTACCTGGCCGCATACCATATCCCGTTCCAGTTTGAAGAACTGCAGGGTCTTATCCTGGGGAACGTCCCCTATGAAAAAGGGAGAAGGATGCGCTACCGCATGGAGGAAGGCAGTCATTTCCTGACACAGGTCACACCTGACAACCTCTTTTTCGAATATGAGGCCGGTTCTGACCTGAAGATCAGGCGCGTGCTGGTCAAGGACCCGATGGACCGCATGGTCCTTTCCCTCCTGGGGAATTATGCACAAGCCGGCAACCGGGAGTTTCCATTTGCGATCGAACACTTTGTTGAAGGAGGCAATCAAAAAGTGGGCATGTCCATCGTATATTCCAGCGTAGAATTTGACGTAGAAAAAAATATTCCCTTTGAGATCCCTGCACACTATTCGCGCATTCAATAGGATCATCCTCCTGCTGATCCTCTTTTCCCATGCCGGTATTGCCCAGCAGCAGAAGGAAGCATTGGAAAAACAAAGGGCCCGGCTCCAGCAGCAGATCTTCGATACGCAGGAACTCCTGAGGAATACACAGCAGGAGCAGAAAAACACGCTCCTTGGGCTGCAGGCCATCCAGCAGCAGGTCAGGAACCGCGAAAAACTGGTGCACACGCTCTCCCTCGAAGTCACAGAGCTGAATGGCAAATTGCGCGGGGAGGAAAGAAAAAAAGGGCAGCTCGAAAACAAAATCACAACGCTCAGGGAAACCTACAGCCATACACTCCAGCGTGCTTACCTTGTCAAAAAAGTGCAGCACCCGATGATGTACATCCTTTCTGCAGAAAGTATCAACCAGGGGTTCCGCCGGTGGGCCTACCTGAGGCAGCTGGATCGCTACCAGAAAAACCAACTGAAAATCTTATCTGCCGCCAGGGATTCACTGGAGGTGGTTGTGCGGCAAATTGAAACCACAAAAGCGGATAAATCCGGTTTGCTGGCAATCCAGCAGGAACAGCAGGAAGAGATCCGCCAGGAACTCAGATCCCTCGAACGGGTCATTGGCAAGCTGAAGTCGAAGGAAAAGAATCTGAGGAGCACCCTCAGGAAAAAGAAATCAGAAAGTGCCCGCCTGAATGCGGAGATCGAGCGTCTGATCGCTGCCGAGATGAACCGGAACAGTGCCACCGGTGACTTGCCGGATGCCCCGGCCATGATCGCCCTGTCAAAAGAATTTGCATCGAATGCCGGCAAGCTTCCCTGGCCCGTGCGCAAGGGCATCATTACCGGAAAATTCGGCGATCAGCCCCACCCCGTTATCAAGTCCATCAAGATCAGGAACAATGGCGTGGATATCTCTTCCGAGCAGGGTGCCCCGGTCCAGGCTGTCTTCGGGGGCAAGGTGGTCGGGATCAAGGAGATCCCGGGATTTGACAGGATGCTGATCATCCGGCATGGCAACTATTACTCTGTCTATTCAAAATTAAAGGAGATCTTTGTGGAGAAAGATGACGCGGTTGAAACCGGCCAATCAATCGGGAGCCTTTCGGCATCAGGTTCAGAACCATTTTCAACCCTGCATTTCGAGATCTGGGAAGGGAAGACCCAATTGAACCCGGAATCCTGGCTTGCACGGTAACCACCATCCTGGCCGGCTACGAATTCTTATCTTTACGCAAGAAAGCGCGTGATATGAAAAACCAGTGGAACATAGGCGAAAAAGAGCGGGCTGCACTGAGCAAAAAAGTTGAAGACGCAGTTCTCATCGGCCTGGTGCATGACAGGCAGACCTACGAAAAGGTGGAAGAATACCTGGACGAACTGGAGTTCCTGGCACGGACAGCGGGGGCCGTGACCCGGGAGAAGTTCATTCAGAAACTCAAGCACCCGGATCCCAGGACCTTCATCGGCAGCGGGAAAGTGGAGGAGATCAGGGAGTACATCGAAACGCACGATATCGACCTGGCCATTTTCGATGATGACCTCACCGGCAAGCAAACCAATGTACTGGAGCGGATCCTGAAGGTCAAGATCGTGGACCGCACCACGCTGATCCTGGACATCTTCGCCAACCGTGCGCAAACGGCCCAGGCGAAGACACAGGTTGAACTGGCACAGATGCAATACCTCCTCCCCCGCCTGCGCGGTTTGTGGACACACCTTGAAAGACAAAGGGGTGGAATCGGGATGCGCGGACCCGGTGAGCAGGAGATCGAAACGGACCGCCGGATCGTACGGGACAAGATCGCGCTGCTGAAGAAAAAACTGGAAAAAATTGACCTGCAAAACCAAACACGCCGCAAACAGCGCGGCGAACTGATCCGGGTCGCATTGGTCGGATACACCAATGTGGGCAAGTCCACGCTGATGAACATGCTCAGCAAGTCTGATGTATTTGCCGAGGATAAATTGTTCGCCACACTGGACACAACGGTCCGTAAAATCGTGCTGGACGCCATTCCCTTCCTGCTGTCCGACACAGTCGGTTTTATCCGCAAACTGCCACACCACCTCGTGGAGAGCTTCAAATCCACCCTTGACGAAGTGCGCGAAAGCGATATCCTCATCCATGTCGTCGACGTGGCGCACCCCCAGTTTGAAGACCAGCTGGTCACGGTCATGAAAACGCTCAAAGAGCTCGAGGTGCAGGACAAGCCAACACTTCTGGTCCTAAACAAAGTGGATTTGTACAGGAAAAAATATTTTGACACTTACCTTGAAGACCATGTCAAACAACAGATCGAAGAAGAACTCGTAGCCCGCATGAAATCGGAATATGAAAACGATGCGCTGCTTGTTTCCGCGAAAACAAAAGAGAACCTGGACCTGCTGAGGGAAAAACTGAAAACCATGGTATCAGAACAATACGAGGTGAGGTACCCATACAAGCCGAAATCGTGGTGATCAGCGGAAAATCACCAGCAACAAAATGAAACCAAAAGAAGGACCATGATCCTGGAAAAATACGCCAAGCTGCTCACCCATTACTGCCTGGAGATCCAACCGGGTGACCATCTTCTCATTCAGACGACCATGCTTGCCATGCCTCTGGCGCGTGAAATCTACAAGGAGGTCATCAGCATCGGGGCCTGGGTTGAATTTGACTTTTCCTTCCCGGAAAAAGGCAAACTGTTTTTCGAAAATGCCACTGATGAGATCCTGCAAAAAGAGCCCGTTTTTTATAAAAAAGCAATCGAGACATTCGATGCCTACCTCGCCATCCGGGCACCCTACAACCTGCGTGAGGACAACAATGTGGATCCAGGCAAAAGGAAAGCACGCGCCCAGGCGCTGAAAGGCATCCAGCAAACCTATTTCGACCGCACCGCAGACAGACGCCTGAAGCGGTCCCTCTGCCAGTTTCCCACGCAGGCAGCTGCACAGGAAGCCGCCATGTCCCTGACTGAATATGAACATTTTGTTTACCATGCCTGCCGGCTGTATGATGACAACCCTGAAGCCAGCTGGCTGGAAGTACGCAAGAACCAGCAGCACATAGTGGACTACCTGAACAAGTGCAAATCGATCAGGTACCTTTCCGATGCCACCGATATCACGTTCAGCGTGGATGGACGGACCTGGATAAATTCCGACGGGCAGGCAAATATGCCGTCAGGAGAAGTATTCACCGGACCGGTCGAGGATTCGGTAAACGGTGTGGTGCATTTTGATTATCCCGCGGTATTCATGGGCCAGGAAGCGGAAGGGATCACCCTCTGGGTTGAAAAAGGCGAAG
>JARQTN010000248.1 GCA_029976695.1 Lewinellaceae bacterium | reverse complement strand
CACTAAAAGATCTTTTACTGGCCACCGGATCTCGTTGTGATGGTTTTTCATCCGCAGTTAGACACAGGAATTTCTCTTATTGAAAGGATATCCGTTCGAGAATCCATGGCAATCCCTTCGATCGTTCAGTTATTCAGTTGTTCGCGTACTCAGTTATTCTGCCCCGGAACAAACGAAAATGCGAACAAATGAACATGCGAATAACAGAACCGATGGTAATCCCTTCGATCGTTCAGTTATTCAGTTGTTCGCGTACTCAGTTATTCTGCCCCGGAACAAACGAACATGCCAACAAATGAACATCCGAATAACTGAACCATGGGTACATCATTTGATCGCGCATAAAACACCAACCACAAACAATAGAAATATAAATATCTTTAGCCATGTTTTCCTGGCTTTCAAATCAGATCCTCAGGCTTTTGGGCTGGCGCATCGAGGGTGATGTACCAGCGGACCTGAAAAAGTATGTCATGATCGCGGCGCCGCATACTTCATGGTGGGATTTTCCCCTTGGGCTGCTGATCCGGAGTGCGAAAAAACTCAAGATCAAATATTTAGGCAAACACACCTTGTTCAAGCCGCCCTTCGGGTTCTTTTTCAGGTGGACGGGCGGTATTCCCGTAGATCGGACGAGCAGGCAGCATACGGTGGAAAGCCTGGCAAGAGCCTTCAACGAAAGGGATGAAATGGCCATCGTCATTGCCCCGGAAGGAACCAGGAAAAAAGTGGACCGCTTCAAGAGCGGGTTTTACCACATTGCCCGGGCGGCAAACGTGCCTGTCGTCATGATCACATTCGATTTCGGCAACCGGGTCGCCACCTTCAGCCCGCCGGTGGAAATGACGGAAGACAAGGAAGCAGACCTTCAAAAAGCCTGGGAACACTACAGAGGCGTGCAGGGCAAAGTGCCTGAAAAAGGAATTCTATGATCCACTCGAAAACTGTTTTCAGAAATGATGTATTCACCTGAACAACAAAAGAAGCTCTACGCACTCAGCAAGGAATACCTTGAAAAGGGGGAGGTCGGAGGTGTGGACATGCAGCAACAGATCGAACAGTTGCGGGAGCTCATCAATTACCACGAATGGCGCTATTATGTCCTCAATGATCCCGTGATCTCCGATTACGAATACGATGTCCTGTACAAGCAATTGGCAGCACACGAAGCGGAATATCCCGACCTGAAGACACCCGACTCCCCTACCCAACGGGTTTCCAGCGACCTGACGCAAGAGTTTGAGACAGTCACGCACCTGGTACCCATGCTTTCACTGGACAACTCCTACAATGCCGGGGACCTGGTCAAATTTGACGAACAGGTCAGGAAACTGACCGCCAGGGAAAAGATCGAGTATGTCGTGGAGCCCAAATTTGACGGCGGGAGCATCGCGCTGCTGTACGATCATGACAAGCTCGTCCGGGCAGCCACGCGCGGCAACGGCGAAAGGGGTGAAGACATCACACCCAATGCACGAACCATCAAAACCCTGCCGCTCAGGGCGGCATTCAAAAAATTCGGATTCCAGACAGTCGAGCTGCGCGGGGAAGCTGTCATCAGGAAAGATATTTTCCTCCAGATCAATGAGGAGCGTGAAGAGCAGGGTCTGACACTTCTTGCCAATCCGCGGAATTCGGCTGCCGGGGGACTGCGCACCAAGGACCCATCTGAAACGGCAAAACGATCCATTGAGGCCTTTATCTTCCAATTTGGCTATGGGATCGACAATTCCGGGAAGAATCACCTTGACTCACTCCAGAACCATTATGATGCTCTGCAGATGCTTTCCCGGCTCGGTTTCAAGATCCCGGCAGGGCAAATGAAACGGTGCAAAACGATCGATGAAGTGATTGATTTCTGCAATGAATGGGAAGGAAAAAGGGAAACATTCCCATACGAGATCGATGGCATGGTCATCAAGGTCAATGATTTTGCGCTCCAGGAAATGTGTGGCACCACGAGCCACCATCCGAGGTGGGCGATCGCCTATAAATTCAAGGCAAAGCAGGCCACGACAAAACTCCTGCACGTAGAATACCAGGTCGGGAAGGTGGGTTCAGTGACCCCGGTGGCCAAGGTCCAGCCTGTCCAGTTGGCCGGCGTGACCGTCTCTTCCATATCCCTGCACAACGAGGATTTCATCAAGAACAAGGATCTGCGCATCGGGGACACCGTGCTGATCGAACGGGCAGGCGATGTGATCCCCTACATTGTCAAGTCCATGGATGACCTGCGCACCGGTGAGGAAATACCGATCAACTTCCCAAACCATTGCCCTGTCTGCCACACCCCGCTTGTCCGGCATGAAGATGAGGCCGCATGGCGGTGCCCCAATATGCAATGCGCCGCCCAGGTGAAGCAGCGCATGATCTTCCATGTGTCCAAGGATGCGATGGATATCGATGGATTCGGGCACAAGCTGGTTGAACGCTTTTATGAGCTGGGCTGGCTGAAGAATATTGCCGACATCTACCGCCTGGACTATGAAAAGGTCGCTGCCCTGGAAGGGTTTGGTGAAAAATCTGCTGAAAACCTGAAGAAGTCAGTCGAGGCGGCAAAACACCAGCCGATCCAGCGGCTGCTGAGCAGCCTCTCCATCCACCACCTGGGAAAACGGGCATCAAAACTGATCGCTGAAAAGGTCGCCCACGTGCTGGATCTCAGGGACTGGAAGCTCGATGACTTCCTTGATATCAAGGATATCGGCCCCGTGGTCGCAGAGAACGTCATCGATTTCTTTGCCGTACCTGAAAACATCCGCATGCTGGAGGAAATGGAATCCCTGGGCGTCAACCTGAAGCAGGCGGAAGAGGACAAACCGCAGGAAGTTTCCGCCGATGCACCATTGGCAGGGATGACAATCCTTTTTACGGGCACGCTTCAGCAGATGGGCAGGAAAGCAGCACAAAAACTGGCTGAGGAGGCCGGCGCAAAAAACATCAGTGCAGTCAGTGGCAACCTCGACATTCTCGTGGTAGGTGAAAAGGCGGGTTCCAAGCTGACGAAGGCACAAAAACTGGGTACTGTCCGGATCCTGTCGGAGCAAGAATTCCTGGATATTGTTAACTCAGCATAGCCGATTTCCAGCCAGGTCACAGCTCATCAAACGCATTCAAACCCCGGGCATCAGTACATCGAAAATCATGTGAAATGTGCCTTGCTCCAAATCCGGGCATAGTCGACCAACCCGGGTAAAACAAAGACCAGCCAGGATCGTTAGATAATGGTATTTTCCTATTTTTACGCGTTGTGGATGAACACAAAACAGAATATCAAATTGTATGGCACTGACAGCATATCAATCAGACGTTGAGGCGGTAGATGCATTGGCGCAATCGTATAAGGACCTGAAATCAGAAATTGGAAAGGTTATTGTCGGACAGGATGACGTGATCAAGATGGTCCTGATCTCCTTGTTCAGCAACGGGCACAGCCTGCTTGTCGGTGTGCCGGGGCTTGCAAAAACACTTCTTGTCAGCACCATTTCGGAGGTGCTGGAACTGGATTTTAAACGGATCCAGTTTACACCCGACCTGATGCCCTCCGATATCACAGGGTCAGAGATCCTGGATGAAGACCGGCATTTCAAGTTCAACAAGGGCCCCATTTTTGCCAATATTGTACTCGCAGACGAGATCAACCGGACCCCGCCAAAAACACAGGCTGCACTGCTCGAAGCCATGCAGGAGCGTTCCGTGACAGTATCCGGTACAGCCCACAGGCTCCCGTCACCGTTCTTTGTGTTAGCCACACAAAACCCCATCGAACAGGAAGGAACCTATCCGCTGCCGGAGGCACAGCTGGACCGCTTCATGTTCAACATCCCGCTCGATTACCCGTCGTATGAAGAAGAGATCAGGGTCGTGAAAGAGACCACATCGATCGATGTGAAAGACCTGAAGCATGTCCTCACAGGCAAGGAAATCCTGTTCTTCCAGAAACTTGTCCGGAAGATCCCGGTTTCTGACAATGTACTTGAATATGCGGTTTCCCTGGCCACGAAAACCAGGCCCAATACGTCAAAGGCGACTGATTCCGTAAACAACTATATCAGCTGGGGTGCCGGACCAAGGGCATCGCAATACCTTGCCCTGGGCGCAAAATGCCATGCCGCCATCCACGGAAAGTATTCCCCGGATATCGAGGATGTCCAGGCCGTTGCCAACTTTGTGCTCCGCCACCGGATTGTGCGGAATTATAAGGCTGAGGCTGAGGGAATCAATGAGGAGATGGTGATCCAGGGATTGCTGTAGGCTTAAACTTCCCCTTGAAGTCTTCAGCATATCAGGAAAACAAATGACACGGTCTGGCATTTCTGCCTTATACATTCATTTACAGATACACCAAAAGCAGGTGCGACTTCATCTACCAAATAGAATTTTCATTAAATAGAGCGTATGAGGAAATTTCCCTGGATCATATCCTTTCTTCTGCTGGCTGTCCTGTTCTTGCAGGGATGTACCGAGTCCATGCGCAAATCTTTTGAGGCAGTTCCGATCGCACTGGGCATGACAGGGGAAATTGTCGTCATTTCCGATGATGTGCTCTGGAAGGGTGAAGCGGGAGATTCGATCCGTTTTTATTTTGGCGGCCCGTATCCAATTCTGCCGCAACCGGAGCCCATGTTTGACCTCAGGCACTTTACGCCAAGGGACCTGGCTATCGATGATCTTCGCAAGGAGCTCAGGACCTACATGATCATTGCTGACCTGTCCGATACGGATTCACCCACCACGCAGATGGTCAAAAAAGACCTGGGCGATGAGAAATTTTCCCGGGCCATGACGGATCCTTCGTTTTTCTCGCAAATCGGAAGGGAAAAATGGGCCCAGGGGCAGTTGATCGTGTACCTGTTTGGCCGTGATGAAGAAGCCCTGAAAGAAAATATCGTGAAAAGCTTCAATGCCGTTGCCAGCAAAGTTGCCGAACATGACCGGAAACAGCTGGATGCCACGACTTACCTGGAAGGTGAAAACTTCAAACTCATGGCACAGATCAGGGAAAAGTTTGGTTTCGGGATTCGCATTCCCGGGGATTACCAGGTCGCCATGGATAAGAAGAATTTCATGTGGATCCGCAAGGACACCAAAGCATCGACAAGCAGCTTTATGATCACGACCCTTCCCTACACCGATGCAAACATCTTCACAAAAGAAAAGCTCGTCTCGATCCAGGACAGCCTTGGCAGACGGTATATCAGTTCCAATGAGCCGGGATCATACATCTACACGAACGACAAGGACCTGCCTGTATTCGTCTATGAAAAGAAAATTGACGGACAGTATGCGATCGAAGGCAGGGGCATCTGGGAAATGTACAACGACTTTCTTGGCGGGCCTTTTTCCACATACATGATCCTGGACCCAAAGCAAAACCGGATCATTTTCATTCAAGGATTCGTCTATGCACCCGGAGAAGACAAGCGGCTCTTCATCCAGGGGGTCGAGCATATTGTCAGCACGATCGAGATTTAGGCAACTAAAGAAGGCAAAAAAAGAAAAATGGCTTCCGGAATACCATCCGAAAGCCATTTTTGATTTGCGGCTATTTCCTGGCTACTTCAAAAACTCGATGCTCTCCTCGATAAATTCGTTCATCTCGTCACCGAGCAACATGCCCTGGTTCAGCCGGGCCAGGTTGTATAGATATTTTGCAAATTTTTCCTTCTTCTCCTGACTGCGCATCTTCAGCATCTTGTCAGCGATCAGCGGGTGGTTTGAGTTGATCACGACATTGAATGTGTCAGGCAAGCCCTCTGCACCCATGCCGGAAAGGGACTGCATCTCTTTCATGCGGCGCATAAATTCCGGCCGCGTGATGACGACGGGATGAGCTTCCGGGGATAGCGGCTTCAACTGGATCGAGGACTCCTGTTCGGGTAGGACCTCGACGAAAAAGGATTTGACTTTTTCCTGCTCGGACTCGCTCAGGACGGACTGAACCTCCTCGTCTTTCTGGACCAGGTTGTCAGCCGTTTCTGAATCGACACGGACAAAAGTCACCTTGTCCATCTTGTATTCCAGGTGCTGGATGAAGTGGTTGTCGATCATATTGTCCAGTACAAGCACATCGTAACCTTTGTCTTTGGCCGCCTTGATATAGCTTGTGTGGAAATCCTTCGCATTGGTATAGAGCATCACCACCCGCTCGTACTTGTCCGTTTGCTGGTCCTTCACTTTTTCACGATAGGCTTCAAGGTCAAAATACTCCCCGTCAACATTCTGCACGAGACAAAAGTCCTTCGCCTTTTCGTAAAACTTCTCATCGGAAATCATGCCGTACTTGACGAACACACCGATATCGTTCCACTTTTCCTTATAGCCATCCAGGTCCTTCTTATGCAGCTGTTTGAGCTTGTCCGCCACTTTCTTTGTGATGTAAGAAGTGATCTTGCGGACGTTTGAATCGCTCTGCAGGTAGCTCCTGGATACATTCAGGGGGATATCCGGAGAATCGATCACCCCGTGCAGCAGGGTCAGGAATTCAGGCACGATCTCGCTCACATCGTCGGTCACATAGACCTGGTTGCTGTATAGCTGGATCTTGTTCTTCTGGATCTCCAGGTTGTTGCCCAGTTTCGGGAAATAGAGGATCCCTGTCAGGTTGAACGGGTAATCAATATTCAGGTGGATCCAGAACATCGGCGGCGCACTCATCGGATAAAGCTGCTGGTAAAACGCCTTATAATCCTCGTCCTTGAGCTTGTTCGGCTTCTTGCGCCAAGCCGGATCCGTATCATTGATGATGTTGGGTTTCTCTTCCTTGATCTCCTTCCGGTCCTCTCCCTCACCTTCAAAGCGAGTTTCAGTTTTCATGCCGAACTGGATCGGGATGGGCAGGAACTTGCAGTATTTGTGCAGGAGTTCCTCGATTCGGGACTCTTCGAGGAATTCCTTGTTCTCGTCATTGATGTGGAGGATCACATCTGTCCCGCGGTCATCTTTCTCTATTGTGTCGATCGTATACTCGGGATCGCCGCTGCAGCTCCATTTGACAGCTTTCGGAGTTTTCTTGTAAGTCCGCGTAATGACATCGACCTCATCAGCGACCATAAAGGAAGAATAGAATCCCAGCCCGAAATGGCCGATGATGTTTGCATCATCCTTGTATTTTTTAATGAATGCTTCAGCACTGCTGAATGCGACCTGGTTGAGGTATTTCTCCACTTCGGCTTCTGACATCCCGATCCCGCGATCACTTACGGTCAGCGTTTTCGCCTCCTTGTCCAGGACCACCTGAATGGTCAGATCACCAAGTTCGCCCTTGAATTCACCCTTGGCTGCGAGCGTCTTGAGTTTGTTTGTTGCATCGATCGCATTGGAGATCAATTCGCGCAGAAAAATTTCGTGATCGGAGTATAAAAACTTCTTGATGATGGGAAAAATATTTTCGGTTTGGACCGAAATGCTTCCTTTATGCATAACTTCCTGATTTATAACAATAAATAAATATGGTTCATTTTAGTATGGTTTCTCAAAGTGCATGCCATCCCGAAATCCATGACAAATTGTCTGTCAGATTGTCAATTTTCGACGCATCATTGGGAAAAATTGGCAAGGTATCTGCATAGAGGTATAACGATAGAATGATCAAATTTCGATTTGCTCATTTTTCGAGATCGGTTCTCAAGGGGGGTAAGGACCGGTCTCTTTTTTTTGCCCTTTACCCAACTGGAACTCGCCTGTTCATTTCATAGATGCAGGTTTCTCACACCCCGATGATCTGGAAGGAATGTCATTTAAGCATTAGCCTGTTCGATGGTTGCCTTCAGGTTTGCAAGCGATTTTTCCAGGATGTTTTCCCACTCCGGGATCATCAACTTCCTGTCCAGGAAACCGCCGATCAGCGGTATCGTTAGTGTGTATTCAAGGGCATAAGTAAACTCTGTCCCTCCACCCTTTTCACGGAAGGTCCATTTTGCGGTGTATGGCATCCCTTTCTTCCCGGTGGCCACCCAGCCTTTGTTTTTCCTGAAATCACGGACCTCGGCATCCACGGGTACAGAAATGCCCATCATTTTTGCGCGATAGGCATATTTTGCCCCGTTTCCCTTTTCAATTTCTGTAAGCGGGCGAAAACCGGAAACCCCTTCAAACCAGTCTTCCCACCTGGACCATTCCGAGGCATAAGCAAAAACGCGGGACAGCGGGGCGTCGATGAACACACTTCTTGAGATATGTGTCATATCAGGATTTTTGGAACAAGCACAATGCCCTTCTTTCTGAATCAACAAACCAGGATAGACGAATAATTCCCGTCTTAAATTGATCTTATGAAGACCGGTGATTTCCGGAAACAGGGCCGGGCTAAAACATGTTTCCCGACTCCTTGTACAGGACAGCAGTGACCACCTGGCCAACCACACCGAGCACATTCTTGTCGATAATCGAGAAGGAATCCTTGTGCGTGTGCCAGTGCGCACCAAAGCCGGTATCACTTTCTATCGGCCGGTGCACAATGTCGATCATAGGGATATCGGTGTATTTGTTCACAAAGTAGTGGTCATCCGTCAACGGGCTGATCTTCCTGTTCATGAACATATTGCCCCTTCCCATTGCCTGAGCCAGGTTCCATACCTTGTTATACAAGTTGTGAATCTTCTCGACCTTCCCGGGCTCGAAGACACCGGTCAGGTTTTCAGTCTGGAATACGGCCCCCTTGGCACCCACCATGTCCAGCAGGATGCCAAATTTTGCGGTGTACCCATCCTTGTGCGGGTTCTGCGCCCAATGCTGGCTGCCCAGGCACCACGTTTCCACCTCACCGTCTGCCTTTCCCTGGTCCTCCGCATCAAAAAAGACCAGGTCCACGCCCATATCAATCGGGTTCTGTGCGATGGTACGCGCAATCTCAAGCAACACGGCAACACCGCTTGCCCCGTCATCCGCCCCATAGATCGGGTCCTCGATCCGCTCCGGATCCTGGTCGGCCATGAACCGTGTATCCCAGTGTGCCGCGACAACGACCCGCCTTGGATGGTCCGGGTTGAAAGCACCGATGATATTGGTCGCATCCAGTTCCGTCCCCTTGTAGTCTTCAACTTTGAAATCCTGTCGTGTGACTTCCGCGCCGTAGGATTCCAGTTTGCCGATGATCCATGCCTTCGTGTTCTGGTGCCCCTTTGAATTTGGCACGCGGGGACCAAATTTGAGCTGTGCCAGCACAAATGATGTTGCCGTGTCCCTGTTGATCGCGGGGACCCGTACATTCTTTTTCTCCACAACAGGGGTTTCCTCAGCGGGCACCTCCTCTGTTTGTTCATCCGACTTGCAACGGGAAAACAGGACCAGGGTCACCAATAAACCGAATCCGACTAAGCTCCACAATTTCATATCTGCGCGTTTACTCAGGATTTTGACCAGGATGTCCCCTCTTTTCCGTCTTTCAGCTGGATATGCGCTTCTGCCAGCTGGTCGCGGATCAGGTCCGAGGTTGGCCAGTCCTTGTTGGCCCTGGCCTGTGCACGAATATCGATAACCAACTGCATGACCCTGTCGAGGGTATCATCTGCTGCCCCGGCTGCATCTTCCTGCCTGAGCCCGAAGACCTCCTCGACAAACTTTTTGAATACCTCCTGGAGCATCCCGACGGTTTCCTGGTCCACATCAGCCATGGGCAGGTGTCCGTCTTTGAGCGCATTGATCCTGGTTGCCAATTCAAACAGGCGCGCCAGGGTTTTCGGGGCATTGAAATCATCGTCCATCTCTTCCCACACTGCTGCAATGCCTTCCGTGATCTCCTTCTTCAGATCCGTCTCCACCCTCCGCTGGTTCGTAGACAACTGATTGACATTTTCGTAAGCCTCCATCAGGCGCTTGTATCCCTTTTCAGCAGCCTGCAGCGCCTGGTCCGTCAGGTCAAGCGTGCTCCTGTAGTGGGCCTGGAGCATGAAAAAGCGCAGGATCATGGGTGTATACGCCTTTGAAATATGCGGGCTGTCCCCTGTAAACAATTGGTCCGGTGTGATATGGTTGCCGTCGCTTTTGGACATTTTGCGGCCATTCATCAGCAACATATTGGCGTGCATCCAGATCTTTGCCGGTGCACAGCCGCAGGCACCCATATTCTGGGCGATCTCGTTTTCATGGTGGGGAAACTTCAAGTCGGTCCCTCCGCCATGGATATCAAATGTCTGTCCAAGGTATTTGGTGCTCATCACAGAGCACTCGAGATGCCAGCCCGGGAAGCCAATCGACCACGGCGATGGCCACCGCATCAGGTGTGTGGGATCTGCCTTGATCCAGATCGCAAAATCCGTCGGGTTCCTTTTTTCATCCTGCTTTTTCAGGTCATCCCGCGTCTCGGACAACAACTCCTCGATCTTGCGCCCGGACAGCTTACCATACACATTGTGCGCCTCGCTGAATTTCTTCGTATCAAAATACACGGACCCGTTCACTTCGTAGGCATAGCCGTTGTCCAGGATCTCCTGTACCATTTCGATCTGCTCGATGATGTGCTGGGTCGCCCTGGGCTCGATGCTTGGCGGCAGTGTGTTGAACATTTCCATTTTATGCTGAAAACCGTTGGAATACCGCTGTACGATCTCCATTGGTTCCAGCTTCTCAAGCCGTGCCTTTTTTGAGATCTTGTCCTCTCCGCCGATGTCGAGATCTCCTTCAAGGTGCCCGACATCCGTGATGTTCCGGACATATCTGACCTTGTACCCTTTGGCAAGCAGGTACCTGTAGACGACATCAAAATTGACAAATGTGCGGATATTCCCGATATGGACATCACTGTAAACGGTGGGGCCGCACACGTACATCCCGACCCATCCCTCGTGGATGGGTTTGAATGCTTCCTTGGTACGTGTCAGGCTGTTGTATATATTCAGACTCATGGCTGCAAAAATAAGTTTTTACCGCGGATGGCAGGACGTGGTTCATTTGAGATTTCCCGGTAGATAATGCACCCTGTGCATCATTTTATCCGGACTCAGGTCAATCACCCTGAAACCGATCTCATGGTGGTCCACGCCGAATTCATCCTGGTCGTGCTTGATCTGGAAAAATGTGGACGGTGTGATAAATGTAATCGCCTGCTGCGTGACGATGGTCTTCTCCACATGGTAGTGCCCGGAGAAGATGAACGGCCTGACTGGAGCCTTATCAAGGACTTCTGCAAAGACTTCCTGCGCCTCCAGTGCATGGTTGATGTCCATGTACCCGACACCGGCATTGATCGGCGGATGGTGCATAAAAATGACAATCCGCCCCATCGCCTTTTTAAATTCATCTTCGAGGTAAGCAAGCTGTGCCTCGCCCATCCGTTTGCGGTGGGTATCCAGGAAAATGACGGAAGTATTGACTGCTTCAAAATGGGCGGTGTAGTATTTTTCGCCTTCTGCATCTGATGTTGCCGGCAGGTACTTTTCA
>JARQTN010000247.1:8288-11478 GCA_029976695.1 Lewinellaceae bacterium | reverse complement strand
GCTTCGGTCACATCGTAATTGCGCATCACCATCATGGCAACAATGGTTCCCGCCATTGGGAAAAAACAAAAAAATGCATGCAATCCATCGACTGCACCCTGTTGATCCACAGTGGCAAGTTCAGGATTAAATCCGACAACGGCGATGATGACTCCGCTCAAACCACCTGCAATTGCAAAACCTACTTTTACCATCCACCAGTAGATCGCACCAAAAATGCCTTCTCTTCTCAATCCTGTATTGAGTTCATCAATATCAAGGACATCTGCTGTCATGGACATCATGATCGTAAACAGGCTGCCGATCCCGAATGAAAAAAACGGAAGTGCAAAAATGTACATCCACGGCTTGCCCGGAATGAATAAAAAGAAAAGCATGATATAACCAATGATCGAAATACCCTGGGAAACCATGAATGCCTTCTTCTTTCCCCACCATTTTGACATGAGCGTAACGCCAGGGATAACAAGGAAGGTCGTTCCAAGAGCCCCGAGGCAACCAAACAGGACAACCCAAACCCCGGTCGCTTCTGCATCCCCGTTAAACAGCTTATACACAATGACGAAAAATGTAAGTGCAGCTACCGTATTGAATGCATTGAAGATCAGGAATGTGGCCATGCACAATTTTCGAAATGGCTTCAACCTGAATGCCTCGACAAATCCCAGCAGAATCTTCTTCAGGCTAGTGCCAATGTTTGATGCATTGAGTGGTAAATAATCTTTATCTATTGTTGATTCACTTTTGATAAAAAGCGCTGGAACAATGGCACAAACCGCACAAGGAATGCCGACCCAAACAGCCAGTTCTCTTGCTGCGATTTCAGCAGAGGGAAACCAGTTGGGGTCATACATGATGATCCAGAACCATGGCGCGATCACCCATGCCCATTGTCCGATCCACTGTGCTACAGCCATGATATTTGTTCGCTCATGGAAGTCATCGGTCATCTCATATCCCATGGCTACATAGGGCACGCTGAAAATGGTCAGGCCGAGGTAGAATACAATGGACCAAAGAAAGAAGTACCAGAAATTATACTGGAGTGAATTTTCTTTATAGAGTTGCCACATAAAGATATACGCAATGCCCATGACAAGGCCACCGATCAATACATACTGTCTCCGCCTGCCCCATTTTGATCTGGTGTTGTCAGATATGAATCCCATAATGGGATCGGTGATGGCATCGAAAATTCTGGGCGCAAAAAATATGAGTCCCCACATCCACCCTGGAAAACCCAGGTCCTGGACGAGCACGACCATGAAGATCCCGAGGACGGCAGGAAACATCTGGTTTGCAAACATTCCAACTCCAAAGGCGAGTTTCTGGCCGAAAGCAACTTGATGTCTTGCAGGAACATTGCTATCCATTGCCTGTCATTCTTTCAGGATTCAAATGATGAAACCACATTTTTTGATTGATTTGTATGCTCATTTTAGTGTCCAGGTACGATGGAATTCTATCCCCGGAAAATCGTCTAAAAGACGCCCCGGCAATTTTTTCTCAGATACACCACAATTCGATCTACTTCGGTCGCACCGTCGGGTAATTCATCAACCAGAAGGCCGGGATAGGATTCCTGTTCTTTCCATTTCTCGATCGTGGCACTAAAGAACCTGGAGGCCTCCTCGTCGGTTTCAAAAACGATCAGATCATAAGCCTCACCCAAATCCCCGCCAAACCGGGTAACGACCTGCCATTCTCCGTCCCTTTTATAAGATGTATTTGTATGGTCAGATTGCGGATAGTACTTTTCGTCGGTTGGTTTGAGCACTACCCAAATATCTTTTTCATGGCCCTCAGGATACAGGCCCATGGAGAGAATTCGACAATCGACAGAGTCTGCATCAACAGGTGAAATTACTTTTACGGTCCTAACGGGTCCGCTTACCTCCAGTTTGTTTCCTTTTGAGATTTGTTCCATTTGGCTCGCCACATATCCCACATCTGAAGAATAACTGCCGAAAATGACCATCAAGACGCCCAGGATGCCCAATGGTATCCCTACCCTGGGATTAATGAGCTTATGATGCGCATCTTTTTTACCGAGACTGCTGAGAATTGCCAAGCCTATGAGAATGATCCCCACGAGTATGATCAATAGTTTTGCTGACATTTTTTTCTTTTTAGATTGATCTAATTACAATTTGCCTCTTCTTGCTTCCAGTTCAGCTTTTATTTCCCTTGCTTTCTCTTCTGATAAGCTGTAATTCCACATGACCAGGATCGCTAATGCTGCTGTGACAGCCGGGATGATAATATCTGCGATGCGCAGCTGGACCATGGTTTCTGCAGTTTGGGTAGCCGCATTACCATCAAACCCCACCCATTTAAGCACGGCACCTCCGACAATCAGAGCCAGCGCCTGACCCAGTTTCACCGTCCACCAGTAGATTGCACCAAACGTCCCTTCTTTACGGGGCATGCCATTTTCCAGTTCGTCCAGGTCGCAGATGTCAGCTGTCATACTCATCATCAGGGTAAACAGACAACCCAGGCCAAAAGCCATGAGCGGAAGTGGCAGGAACATCAGGAGGGGATTGTCCGGGTTGAAGCCCCACCATTTCAAGCCGTAGCCCACAATTGATATGAGTGTAGAAATGATAAAGGCATTCTTCTTTCCCCATTTATTCGCCATCCATGCAACAATCGGGATGACAAAAAAGGCCGTAATCATGGCAAGAATGGTGGAAAACCAGGCAGGCCAGCTTCCTGCTGCGGCATAATCCCCATTGAACAAATAAAACAGGATGATAAAAAAACTGAAGGATGCCACGATCTGAAATCCATTGAAAACCAAAAAAGTAGCGCCGCACAGCCTGAGGAATGGCTTATGCCTGAACACTTCAATAATGCCTTTGAATAAATTACGGAAAATCTTGACCAGGTTTTTCAATGAGATTTCCTGTCGGTTCTCGATCCTGCTGGAATCAATACCCTTGCAGAAAAGGGCAGGTAACACACCAAATATGATCGCTATTACACCTACGATGATAGAGAGTTTTCTCACTCCTTCCGCCTGCGTCGCAAAAAGATTTTCATCTGCAATCAAAACCCAAAACCACGGCACAACCATCCATGCTACCTGGCCAACGATATTGGCCAATCCCATGAGCCTGGTCCGCTCATTATAGTCTGAAGTCATCTCATAACCCAACCCGATGAGTGGTGTTGAAAAGGTGGTATT
>JARQTN010000247.1:272-8188 GCA_029976695.1 Lewinellaceae bacterium | reverse complement strand
GGCGCCCAGTCCCAACCCCAGTCGGTTGCTTCTTTCGACCAGTACCATTGGTCATCCTTCCATTTAGGGACTTCCGCATCCACGCATGCTTCAGATTGAATGAGGTGCTTTTCCGGGGCCTTGTGGTGGGCATACTGTAGTTCCTCCGGGAACACTTCATAGGTGCTGGCATACCAGTGGATCGCTGTTCCATCGTAATATTTCGATGTGGACTCATTCCTGAACATTTCATCCACCCATTCCTTCAGGTGTTCCCTGTTCTGGTCATACCCCAGGATTTTCACATTCCCTTTTCCATCCGCTTCCAGTTTGGGTCCGAGATGATTTTGGACAAACAGCGTCATTTCCTCGGGTGTAAAGTGCATGCTCTCCCAGTTATTGCCATTCCCTAATGGCTCGTTCTCCACGGTGAATCCCCAGATATCAATGCCTTCCGCTTTATAAGCATCGATGTATTTTGAAAAGAATAAAGCCCATGTGTCATAGTATTCAGGGAGCAGCTTGCCGCCTACATAATCATTGTTATCCTTCATCCATGGTGGGGCCGTCCAGGGGGAGGAGAGGATCTTGAAACCTTCTTTCGAGACCGCCATGGCATCCCTGATCATGGGGATGATATCATCGCGGTCTTCCTCGATCGAAAAGTTTTCCAGGTCTGTGTCTCCAGCAACGGGTGCATAGGAATAGTTGCCAAGAGAAAAATCGCACGAATTCATGTGCGTGCGGGTGAGTGAATACCGGGCACCACTTTCCCCGAAATAAGCCTCTATGATCCTGTTGCGGTTCTCCTTGCCCAGCTGGTTGAGCAGGTGAGCGGTTGATTCCGTAAATGACCCCCCGAAACCGGTGATGGTCTGGAATTTTTCTTCAGGATTCAACCTGATTGAAACCTTTTGACCTGCAGGAGAGAACGTTTCCAGCCTGGTCAGTTTGTTGCCGCTTGCAGAGGTCTCATACACCTCGATCTCCAGTTGATTTTCCGTGGTACACGATACAAGCATTCCGATGAGCATCAGGGTAAAGCAAGCTTTTATAAACATATTCATTTTTTTGCCTTTTTCCAGGTAGTGTCTCGGGCGTTTTCAAAAATGATGGCAGGAGGGTCATTTCCTTCCTACTTCGTCACCGGTGTCAATACGTCTTCCAGCAATGCCTCTTTCTTTCCCCCATATGTTTTTACGATCGGGTTTCCATCCCTTGAAAGCCCTTCGAAAACACCATCGTCCACGAGATCCCAGAGTGCGTATTTTGCTTTTCCTTCGACATCAAACAGGCCAAAGTGGTTTTCCGAACCACCCGGATTGCCGGCATCTTTCCATGGCTCATCGAATGCCTCAAAGTAAAAGCATGTGATCCCTTCTCTATTTGTCCATTCACGCAGGAGCCTGTAGAAAATGGCCGACTTGTACTCATCCGTGGCTCCGGAGCCATCGGGTCCGTAATGGCTGTTTGAGGCGGTAGCCCAACCGGACTCACCGATGTGCACAGGCTTGTCCACCCCGAGTCCCCGCATATAATCGACCACACTTTGATACTGCGACATCGCATACCTTTTCGAGCGCTGCATCACGGAATCGATCTTCTCAAACTTTGCAAGGCCCGCCTCTTCACCGTTCATCTTCCAGAAATCAGGATTGTAATGCGTATCGTGCATCGGGTAGGTGTGGATCGAAACAAAATCCACTGCTTTAAAGAGTTTTGCCAGGTCTTCCACATGGTATTCGGCCCCACCCCCTCCCCAGGAAGCGAAATTGTCCGAACTCGTAATCCAGAGTTCTGCGGGTAACTGGCCCTTTGCTTTCAGGTCCTGGAGATGGTTGACCCACTTGAGGATCACCCATGGCTGTACATAATAACTGGCCGCCCATTTGACCATCGCTTCATTTCCTACGGCAATGATTTTCACGATTTCCGGGAATTCTTTGGCGATCTTTATGGCACGTTCAATTTCACTGGCATTTGCCACTTCATCCTCCATGTCATGGTTCGGGTGATCGGTAAATGCATGTGCACAATTGATCCAGGCACCCAGCATGACATACATCTCAAAAGCGGGGTTCTCCTGTTTCAGCTCATGGATCGCTTTCACGACATTTGCTGCATGGGGCTTTTCTACATTATATGTCCGGATCAGCCGGATCCCCATGGCATAGAGAATCCTCATATCCTCCTTTAATTGTTCCATTGTCGGCTGAATGTCACGCGTTTTCTCCCGGTATCCACCATAAGATATTGCCAGATACTCCGGATTTCCCAATATATCCTTTGCTGTCAAGTCCTGCTGTTTTACTGAATGAACTCCATGTTTGTCCGATTGCACTTGAGTACATGATAAACTCAACATGAAACCTCCAATCACGATCATCAAGATGAATGCCAGTTTCATCGGATTGGTGTTATTTGGTTATGATCACGATCCTGATTCATCCCCTTTGCTTTTTACCTTAGTATCGTTTCGTCAATATGCACAATCATCCGGATGACCTCACCTGTCCTCCTGAAAATTTTTCTGCTTGTCACCTGATCGAGGCTCAATGATTCAACTTCGGTCGCTTCATCCTGCCGATCAATGACGGTCAAACTGCTTTTCTCTGACATCTTGTACACAACTGGCACCTGGCAACAGGTGAAGCCAAGCGAGCCTGCCTCCAGATCGATTTCTTCTTGCTGGCCGTGTACATTGATAAAGTTGAATGTACGCTTCTCTTTCAGGAATTCCTCTTTTCTCAACAGGCACGGATTGAACTCCAGATGCCCATTGCGGACAAAGACGCCCAATTCTCCAAACCGGCTGAGAATATCTTCCTTCACCTGGCCCGTCATGCCCGGCTGCTGTGCGCCTTTTCCGGCAGGCGTATGCGAATACGGATCTGTCGGGAAAGCACCATACAAGGCAGGTGGTTTGTGTACCCCGATCCCTTCATTGATCTCGTAATAATGCTCAAGGAGGCGGCCGATTACCTCATCGCTTTCCTTTTCCTCAATGGCTTTCAGGCAGCATTCCTGTACGGCCAGCTGGAGCTTGGAAACCATATGCCAGTAGATCGAACCGAGCCCTTCATAGCCGTAAAAAGTGCCTGACCTCCCGGTAAAGGACTTGTGGTTAAAAACTTGTTCAAATATGTGAAGGATCAACTTTTTCTCCTTCTCCAACAATTCCCTGACACCTTTTCCTGAAAGCAAATCCAGGGCATTCTCCAGGTCATTGGCATTCTTGAAATTCCCGTTGAAGTGATACTGCCCGCGGATATCCTTTTCAATGACCCGGGCATCACCCTCTTCTGCGAGGCGGGTGAGTAATGTTGACTGGTCAATGAATTTTTCAGGGATGTTGTTCTTTTCCAAAAACCCGGGCAACTCCTTATTTGGATAGAGCAGGTAACTGTACTGGTCCTCCCTGAACAACTTGCTGCTTTTCAGGCCGTCCAGAACGGCAAGTGTTTCCTCCCCAGCCAGGTATCCTGAACTCAGCACAGCGACCTGTCCCTCCAGCATTTCATTAAGGTAGGAGATCGAAACCTCTTCTTCGCTTTTGACCGTCATGATATTGTAGGCATGATATAGGTGGTCCTCCCGCTTATTGGCCCGGATGGAATGTTCCAGGAATTCGAGGCTGACATCGACAAACCTTTTCAGGCCGCCCAGGGAAATCGTCCGCTTCTTGCCCCAGAATCCACCCGCATAGATATGCGACCTGTAGTCACTCGCAGCCTGTCCCAACTGGTCCATCATGGATTTACGGTCCTTGTCACTGATCTTTCCCGATAGCAGATGCTGGAAGGACTCAAATGTTCCGCGAATGTGCTTGTAGCAATCCATTAATTCGTTGGAAATCTTGAATCCCTCTGCATCGGAATGGTCAAGGATGCCCTTGAAAAAAACAAGGAATCTCCTCAGGTAATACAGCGTAACCATGGAAATGCCATTGCCGACCAGGGCGTTGTTCGCATCATTCCATTCGGGGCGCTGGGTATTCATCCAGATGCCCCCTTCAGGAATGAAGTTGGAAAGCTTCGCAAGGACTGTGGCCAGCATTTTTTCGATAAAAGAAACCCTGTATATCTCGCCTTTCTCATCCGTCAACAAGGCGCCGTCAGCTCCCAGTTTATCCCTTCTTTCCCGGATCTGCTCATCAGACGCAAAGTCAAATTCAATGGTATCCTTGGGGTTGGCCAGGATGTCTTCATATGACTTTATCCTGTAGGGCACGTTGGCATACACAAAAAGGTCCTGATCAAAGGATCCTGCCAGTTTACCAGGCGCATGATCTTCAATGAACTCAAGGAACTTCAGCAGATAAATGATCTGGTGGTCGCCCCAGTATCCGATGTATGACCACGGGTTGTCAGGCTCGATGGTCTCCCAGTCAAATCCATCTTTCGTGATGCGGTATGGGTTGTATCCGTCGAAAGTTGTCGCATTGAGGAACTTGTGGATCATACTCTCAATGAACTCGGGGTACGAAAAAACCAATGCTTCCCAGTTCTGAAAAATATCGCGCCAGTTCCCTTCGTAGTCCAGTATTTTGGAGCCGTCAATCTCGCTCTGGGTGTTGATTGAGAACCGGTTCCATGGCCTGCTCGGATCACCATGCCTCCTGCTGAACTTCAATGGCAGGTATTCCATGCAGAGCCGTTCAAAATCGGAATCATGGCTTTCCTGAGCGATCTTCTTCAAATCAAACAGGGAAAACACATCCGGAAGGGCATCTATTGCCGGTTTTTCCTTTTCTGATATTTTCCTGTTTGCATTCTCCATGTACCGCTTGAAATCCCATTTTTCGATCTGGTAGTTATCATCGAAGATCCCCCCCCGCATAATATTGAACAGGACATTGGAGAAATGCCGCGCATCCCTGCGTTGATCAGCAGACAACTGGAGCCCGTCTGCGGCCGCGTTCAGCTGGACCAGTCGCTGGCTGCCGAGTTCGATATCGGCTTTTACAACCTGGTCGAGATCCTTTTCATTGCTGATTTCTTCTGAGAGACTGGCAATCGCCGCATGGGTTTGATTGACATTTGCGACAATCATCCATTCCTTTTCCGCTTTCGGGGACAATACCTCATCAGACTGGAGGAAATAGGCTCCTTTTTCGGCCTTGACATCCGTTTCTTCTTCCATCGGCAGCCCATTCCTGAAGTTGTGCAGCTGCAATGAGGACAGCAGGTGTTTCGGTTTTTCAAATCCAAGGGACCAGGCAATATTTGCTTTTAACGCTTCGCTCGGTTCTGCCTTGTCCACAATAATCGCACTCAGCGCGAAGATGCCCAGTCCGGTTTCCTTTTCAAGTTCGCTTCTTTTGTAGGCATCCACCAGGTTGCTTGAAGCATTTTGCAACGCACTGCCTACTCCGTATGGCAGGATATTCTGAATCCCGTCAATCAGGGACACATGCACCTCCTTGTCTGTATCATTGATCAGTGCAGATTTCCGGACAAAACCATAGAGGTTACTTGAATTCCATTGATAGCGAAAGGTAAGCCCAAGGTCATGGTTGATCTCTTCAAACATCACTTTGTTCCCCAGGACATTCTTGTACAGGTTGCGCGTCAACTCATACTTTCCTTCATTTCGAATGGAAAAAGGCTCCCAAAAAAGTGTTTTCTCATTCTCGGTTACCCGAAAAATGGATTTGCTCCCGGTATTCTCTGCTGACTCGGTGATCTTGTCATCCGTGTAATAAGGAAACAAGGCATACTCGGCATTCTTCCTTCCGGCAGTCAATCCCCCATTACTTGAGATGAACATCCAGTGGTTCGAGTCACTCACGATGCTCATGAAAAATGGCCGCATGGCATCGACATTGAGGAGGGCGAAGAAATCCTCGTTGTCGATACGTACCCGCTTGATTTCAGTTGGTTTTCTCATCAGGGAATGAAAAGTTAAAGATAATGGTCTGCCAGCTTCAGGTTTTTCTTTGCCTTACTGGCCAACCTGGCGGTATACCTTCACATAGTCCACGACCATCGTCTGCGGAAAAGGGGTATCCGGGGTTGGAAATCCGACATAATTTCCGCCCACGGCAACATTTAAAAGAATATAAAAAGGATGGTCATACACCCATTCTCCAGGAGCATCATCAGGCGTTACCCTCTGGTACAATGTGTCGTCCACAAAGAAGTCTATAAACGACTCACCCCATTCTATCGCAAAGAGATGAAAATCTACATCAAACCTGTCATTTACAAAACCAAATGAGCCCGTAATGGGTGATCCTCCTGAATAACCGGGTCCGTGCAGGCTTCCGTGAATGATGTTTGGCTCCTGCCCCCTGAGTTCCATGATGTCTATTTCACCACATTGCGGCCAGTCTACAATGTCAATATCATTGCCCAGCATCCAGAATGCAGGCCAGATTCCCGGGCCGTAAGGTGTTTTGATCTTCGCCTCAAAGCGCCCATAAGCCTGTTCAAACTTGCCTTTCGTGGTAATGCGCCCTGAAGTGAATGTGCCTGCAGAACGGGCAGTGATCACCAGGTTTCCCTCACCATCGAGCGACACATTGTCGGTGTTGTCTGTATATGTTTGCAATTCCTGGTTGCCCCATCCATCATTGTTCGGGCCTCTCCCGATATCGTAATTCCATTTTGATGCATCAAGCATTTGGCCTGCAGGGCCATCAAATTCATCTTCCCAGACCAGCTGCCAGCTGCGATTTTCGATTTCGTTTTCATCATTGCAACTCCAGAAAGTAAATAGGAGGGATACAAACAAGACACCTTTTATCAGGATAGAAAAATTCGATTTCATGTGAAATATTTTTGTCTACTATTTTGAAATGGATGCTGGCTTGGTACACATCAGAACCAGACCAGCATCCTTTTTTGAATACGCTTCTTTCGTTTACTTGTGGAAATACATATTGTCAATATAGATTGTGGTGGCACCAGTCGGCTGACCCACCAGGATATACTGTGCCATATTTCCCTGTGTGGTCAGGCCGGTAAAGTCAACCAGTGGAATATCCAGGCTCACCCAGCCTCCCTGCATCGGAGCTTCAAAATTGATCTGATGCTCTACATCATCACCGCCGCCGAATACACCATCCGCACCAAAATCGACAAGTTTGATTCCGAAAAATGTGAAATCATCGGACCACACATCCAGATGGAAATGTGTCATGCCTGTCGCATCGATCGTATTGGCTGTGGTTTCGATCCCGACAAAATCAAGATTTGAGTACTTCTTCGTCGGATTTCCAGCCACACTGACATCTTCAAAATCAGCTGATGACCAATCTGTGCGCCAGGTATCCACAGGGACGTCCGTATAAGCGTCACTGAACAGAGAGATCACATCCGCCGCATCCAGTGTTGGTGCGGGAGCCGGTTCTGACGGCCCTTCTGCTGTTCCACCACTCTTATAAAAATAGATATTGTCCAGCCAGATCGTCGAGGGCGTTACGCCCGCCTGGCCGTCAAACTTTAGCTGATGCAGGTCATTGAGTGTCAGTCCCGCGTCCGTGAAGGTGCTCAGCGGAATGTCGTAACTGTTCCACTGGCCAGGCACGATCGGATCCAGCGACACAAGGTTTTCCCCTGTCCCGATGCTGATCGGCGTGGCCTGGACGACCGTCGCATCCGAAGTCCACATGTCGATATGCATGAACATCATCGAGGACGCATCCAACTCGCCGGACAACTGGGTGCCCTGGTAGTTGAAGTTCGCGTACTTCAATGTGCTATTCCCCATGATGTCTTCGAAAGTAACCATGGTGGATTGTCCCCAATCCGGGTTGAAGTCCGTATCGGCAAGATCTGTATAGGCGTCACTGAATACAGAGATCACATCCGCTGCATCCTGTGTTGGTGTTGGTGCCGGTTCAGTTGGCTCAGTCACCATACCACCTTCCGTATAGAAGTAGATATTGTCCAGCCAGATCGTCGAGGGCGTTACGCCCGCCTGGCCGTCAAACT
>JARQTN010000247.1:0-172 GCA_029976695.1 Lewinellaceae bacterium | reverse complement strand
TCCACTGGCCAGGCACGATCGGATCCAGCGACACAAGGTTTTCCCCTGTCCCGATACTGATCGGCGTGGCCTGGACGACTGTCGCATCCGAAGTCCACATGTCCACGTGCATGAACATCATCGAGGAAGCATCCACTGACCCGGCAAACTGCGTGCCCTGGTAGTTGAAGTT
>JARQTN010000246.1 GCA_029976695.1 Lewinellaceae bacterium | reverse complement strand
GTCGAAGACAATGGCAAGGGCTTTGACCCGATAGCGGCCAAAGCTTCGAAAGGCGTGGGCATGACCAGCCTGGAATCGCGTGTCCGCTACCTCGGCGGAGAGCTGGATATCAGCAGTGGCGCGGAAGGGACGTGTGTGACGGTATCGGTGCCGCTTGAGCAGGAATTGACCAGTAACAATTGACTATTGACGATTGATTATGTGGAGTGTCGCATTAAACACATCGTACACTGTCAATTTTTAATCGTTAATCGTCAATAAACTCAACGGATTCCATTTTTCGACTCAGCCTCCTAGGTCGGCATTCGCTCAAAAACATGAAACCCTGGAGAACCGTCGCTCCAGATGTCTGACACCTTTGAGGTGTCTGTCATCGCCGCTGCGTCACCCGAAACGCACAACACGCCTGCCCGGCAAAGATTCAGCGGAGGTGGGAAACTCGAAACGCGAAACTCGAAACGCGGAACGCGAAACCTTAAACCCGGAACGGCTCACCCCCCCAACTGCTCGATCATCTCCGCTGAAACCGGAAACGAAGCGCCGGACAGAAGAACGACCTGCATGCCGCCTTCCGTCAGGACCTGCTTCAGCTGGCTGATATGTATGATGGTGCTGTCATTCACCTGGTAGAAAGGGGGTTTGGGCAGTTTTTCGATGAGGTCATACAGGGTGATGTGGATCAGTTTTCTCTTCCCGTTTGTCATCACGACCCAGCAATACCTCTCCCCTTCCGAGATGATATTTGATATATCATCCTTTCGTACAAGCCAGGTGCCGGAGGCGGATGGAAGGGAGAGTTTGTGCATGGCATCTTTAATATCTGGTTTGGATCCTGTTTCCTTCCAAAGAGTTTTTGGAAAGACTTTTCATTTTACTGGGCTACTTTTTCGTCTGATTACTCCATGCTGCGCGTATCGACTGATAATGTGTCGCAAGATCCGGGCCTGGCAATAAAGAAGCTTCCCGGCAAGGATCGGAACCCGGGATCCAGGTCAATATAGTCCCCTGCCTGGAACACGGTTTTCGAATCCAGTGTCAGAAGCGTATTGTTACTTTCTATCTGATTCGCGGCACGATAATAATTCCTGCCATCAAAACCATGGATGACACCCGAAACGAGCCATGATGGCGGACAGCATTGGTTGATGTTTTGCAGGGAAGAACGGAAGCCATCAAGGGTGGCTCGCATCCGTTCCTTCTGCCCGTTTGAAAACATGATCATGCAGTCGTCATCAACATAATCCATGTAATTCATAAACATGACGCCAGGAGATGTCAAACTACAGGAATCAAGACGCGGGAATGTGGGGCAACCTCCGTTTGCACATCGTTGATCGGGTGTGTCATCGACAAGGTCAGTGCCGGCACACTCCTGGGTGAGCGTTGTCTCATCATCACAATCATCACCCCAGATGTGCCTGAGGTTCAGCCAGTGTCCAATTTCATGAGTTGTCGTCCTGCCGAGGTTGAAGGCTCCTGGAAACGGGTTGTGCGGTGGCCTGCCGATGGTCGTATACAGGCAGACAACACCATCGGTTGATGCAGCCCCCCCATCAGGGAATTGTGCATAGCCTATAATCCCGGTATTCCCTTCATTATTTGTAATTCCCGGCACAACCCAGATATTCAGAAACCGGTCCCTGTTCCAGATATCCGTGCCTCCAGTTGAATCGAACTTGCATTCATCCGTATCTCTGTTGAACTGGGTGATACTTGTCAGTTTCCTGGTAATTCCGGACGTCGGATTACCATCCGGGTCAAAGGCTGCCAGGCAAAATTCAATCTCGATATCTGCCACATCAGAAGAGAAATCTCCCGGCACATTGGTAATGTCCGAATTTGTTGCCCTGAAATCCTCGTTGAGCACTTCGATTTGCGAAAGGATCTGGGCATCGGAAATATTTGTCTCATCGGAGACGGAATTGTTATAAAGCACGTGAAATACAACGGGAATTGTAATGACAGGTAACATCCTCTGTCCGGTTTCCCTGTTTTGGCGAATAATCCGCTGTAGGTTGCGCTCCATCTCTTCCATCCTCTCCTCAAGTGTGGAGTCCCTCTCCATCTGTGCCGCAAGGCTTGACATGGTTCCGCAGTTTCTTTGCGCATTCAGGGTCCCAATTAGTAGCATCATTACTAGCACAAGAGTAAATCCTTTAACAAAAAATGCAGGTTTTGATTGGTATTTCACCACAGACCGATCATTGCTTTCCCCCAGATTCAAATAATTGGCAATCATATCAGATGATTTCATGTTTGATTTGGTAAACGGCTTCCGCTCAACGGGATTCAATTTCTATGATCCGTTTTTTCAGCTCTGCATTTTCTTTTTTCAGGTCAATGATATATAGTGTCAGCTCTTCAATTTTTTCCATGACGCGCCTGTGCATATCGCCAACATCCAGGCCCTCCGATTCGATCTGTGTTGCAGATGGGATACCTGGGAGGTGTCCGTTTTGCTTGATGGATGCCTCAAGGCTTTCGATCGGCATGAGGTTGTAGTCCTCGCTGAACACATAGTCGGGCCATGCGCCCACGAGTTGGACGCGGACCTCTTCTGCAATGACCTTTCCGTGTACGCTCAGCTTGTAATCATTCGCGATACCAAGACCGCCTATACTGACCGGCCCGTTGGAGTTCGCATTCAGGTGCAAATGGTTATTATTGCTTAGCGCATCAATCTCATTCCCATCGAGCAGCATGGTATGAGAACCATTTGATGATTGGATCTCCAGGCTGCCAACGGTCCCATTATTGTCCGGGCCTGAAATGGTCACCCTCGAGTTGCCTGGTGAGATCCCGATCCCGACCTGGCCTCCTCCGGAGACCATGTGTATGTCGCCATCGTACTCATTTTGCAGGTTAAGGGTACGTCCGGTAGCTGGTAAGGCAGCAAATATCTCCCATGCATTTATCGATGCCGTATTCAATTCCAGTGCATAGGTATTGGTAGCCGGCGGCGAGCCTGTGGTGAGAGCAATCCTGGCAGTTTTCTGCGTAGTGACAAAATTCGTTGTTTCATTCCAGTCGGTATCCCCGACTCCAACCGAGCCAATCTTGAATTTTCCGCTCCCGTCCACGACCACATTCCGGTCACCGCTCCCGGTCAGGTCACTGACCCGAAAATCACCGTTGACATGCAGTTTGGCTGTCGGACTGGTCGTCCCGATACCCACATTCCCATTACTGGCTATGGCCATCCGGCTCATGTTGTTTGTACCAAAAATCAGCGTATGCGCACCTCCACCGGCAAATATCCGGGAGATTCCTGCTCCTCCTCCTCCGGTTGCAACACCAAACCTGAGGTTATAGGTTGAATTTCCAATCCTCAAATCGCCTGGATTTCCGGCTTCGAGATTCCAGTCACCACCAAGGATATCAAGCCTTGCCTGTGGATTCGTATTCCCGATACCCACATCACCGATCCCCGTGATCGTCATCCGGTCCCCGCTGTTTGTCGCATTCGAAAAATAGAAATTCAGGCGGGAGTTATTTGTGATCGTATCCGCCTTGCCGGCAATATCCCAGAATGCACCCGGGTTATTGATACTCTCCATCTTGATGCGGGCGAAGTCATCCCCATCTTCAGACAGATGGAGGTGTGCGCTGCCGGTCGTACTGTTATGTTTGACATTGAGTTTGCCAGCGATGCTTTCTGTCCCAATGGCGACAGCACCGCCATCTGGCACCAGGCGCACCTGGCTGAAGTCATTGGCGGTAAAAAAATCTGCAGCCCTTGTGTTCCCATTTTCGGAAAGGATGTAAAAAGATTTCAGGTTGACAGTCTGCTGGAGGGCAAGTTTTGTATCCGCTCCAGTGCCTAATTGCCTGAAAACCCATGGCCGGTCAGTGGACAGCCTCAGCACGTCTTTCCCGTCGCCAGCTGCAGTAATATCAAGTTTGGCTAATGGATTTTCCGTTCCAATACCCACATTTCCATCAGGCAACATCGTCAGCCTTCGTTGAAAAGTGAGCCAGTCTGTTGATGTCGTGACAATATGAAAGGTGTCTTCATCATGAAAAGCCATAAACGGGTTCCGGTCTCCCAGCCTGCCTCCAAAGAAGCGCAGGAAATTTGTTTGACCCGGCGTACCTAACTGGAGTTCACCGCCGTCAAGTTCATTGTCCGTACCCCGGACATCCAGGTCAAACTGTGGTTCAATGGTGTTAATACCAACTTTGTTCTGCGCCAGCATGATAAATGGCAAGAAGAGGAGAAAAGGTGTCAGATACTTTTTCATAATGAATGCATTTGAATTTTCACCCAAAATGCATGAAAAAGCCGCGCACAGGTAGGAGCAATGAGTGAAGTGCAGGTTTGAGTGAGTGAAATGCAAACCGAAGGCAAATATTCACCACCCTCAGAACACGGGCTGGCAGCCTGACAGGGTGCTTTATTCCTTTATCCCATTGCCGCCAACACCCGCTCCGGCGTCATCGGCATCTGGAACAACCGCGCACCGCAGGCATCGTAAATCGCATTGGCGATCAATGCACCGACGATGATAATGGCCGGCTCGCCGCCGCCCTGGGCAGGCTCATTGGGCAAGTCGAGCAATACCGTTTCAATCTTCGGCACCCAGCTGAACCTCGGGATCGTGTAATCATTGAAATTATGGACATGGATATCGCCGCCGGTGAACTGAACATCCTCGGAAAGGGCATACCCAAGGCCCATCGTGATACATCCTTCAACCTGGAGGGTGGCTCCCCGGGGATTGATGACCAGGCCCATATCCTGCGCGCATACAACCCGTTTTACCTTCACCTCACCGGTTTTCCGGTTGACATCCACTTCTGCCATTTCTGCGACATACGATCCTGCATCCACACCGCAGGCAATGCCGTATCCTTTACCGCTGGGTGACTTGATCGGTGTCCAGCCAAACCTGTCTGCACATGCTTTCAGGGTCCTGATCATCCGCTCATCCTTCAGGTTTTTCAGGCGGAACTCCAGCGGGTCCATCCCGGCCTTTGCCGCCATGATGTTGATCTGGGATTCACGGGCAAAACAGTTGGTATTGTTCGCCGGTGCGCGCCAGGCACCTGTTGCAAATGGATGAACAGATGGCCTTCCGCGACCGGAATTATATGACCTTGTCACATGGTTCGGGATATCGTAGAAATGTGCCGCCCCCCTGCTACCGGCAAAATAAACGCCATAATCCCAGTAGGTGATTTTCCCATGGTCATCCACCCCGGAATCTACTTTTACAACGGCAGCAGGTCTGAACGAATCATAGAAAAATTCTTCCTTCCTTGTCCACATCACCTGGACCGGTTTGCCTGACAAATAGGCAAGCCGAGCTGCCTCAACAGCTTGCCCGTTGCGCGATTTACCGCCAAACCCGCCTCCGATAAAGATCTGCAGCACCTGGACATTTGCAGGATCAAGATCAAGGGTTCTCTCGATCTCTGATTTTAAGCCAAACGGATTTTGGGTGGATGCCCACACTTTCATCTTGCCATCCTCGAAAACCGCTGTTGCGGTATGCGGTTCCATCGGGGCATGGGCGACATAGCCATCCAGATATTTTGCCGAAGCAGTGAGAGAAGCAGCTTCTTTTCCACGCGCAATCGAGCCGCCGGAATCGAGCGCATTGCCATCAGGGGCATTGGCCAGGAGATAATCGAAAATGGTTTTGTCATCGACTATGGTCTCCGGAATATCAAAAGACGCTTTAACTTTCGTGATCGCCCTTTCCACAACACCCGGAGATGCGTGGAGCAATGCGACCAGGTCGCCATCGCGCACGACTTCAATTCCATCGATGCGTTCAGCATCAGATGTATCCACATCCTTTAAACTTAAGCTTGCACCATGGGCGGGAGGCCGCAAGATGCGGGCATACATCATTCCCGGCAGGCGCACATCACCTGCATATTTAGCTGCGCCGGTCACTTTCAGGTTTGCATCCCTGCGCTTGACTGGCTTGCCAATGATCTTGAATTCAGAAGGAGACTTGAGAGTGGGCTTGTCCCTCAGGGACCTGAGGATCTTCTTTCCTTCGGTGAGTTCGACGTAACTCACTTTCCGGGCCGTATTGCCCTTGACATACACAATGCCATCTGTCACGATGAGTTGATCAGTCGGCACGCCCAGCTGCTCGGAAGCCATTTCCACCAGCACTGCCCGGGCCTCGGCAGCCGCATTGCGCAGTGCCGGGCCGAACACGCGTGTCGTCAGGGATCCCCATGTACCCCGGTCATACGGGCAAAGATCAGTATCACCCATGACCATATCCACTTTGTCCAGGGCGACATCCAGCTCTTCGGCCATCATCTGGGCAAGGGATGTGTTGACCCCCTGGCCCATCTCGATCTTGCCGGTGAAACAGGTGACACGTCCATCCTGCCCGACGCGGAGATAAGCATTCCAGTCATCGGGCATCTCTGCGAGTGAAGTAGCACTTAATTCCTCCGGGATGATGAAATCTCCGAGTGCAACAGCAATGATCACGCCGCCCCCAAAGCGCCTGAGGAAACTGCGGCGACTAATCGTGGATGGAATGTGGCGCTGGTCGATGTCGAGGATTTGGTATTCATCAGTCTTCATAATGCACTTCGGTTTTCATTTCCTTTGCGGCCATTTCGATGGCTTCAATGATCCGGACGTGGGCACCGCACCTGCACAGGTTTTCTTCCATCCCGTCAATGATCTCTTGCCTGGACGGGTTGGGATTCCGGTTAAGGAACCCAACAGCCTGCATGATCATGCCGGGCGTACAGTATCCGCATTGCAAGGCATCCTTTTCGACAAATGCTTTCTGGACCGGGTGCAATTTACCCTCCCGGGCCAGCCCCTCGATGGTGGTAATGGTTTTCCCCTCAATGTCCTCAGCGACCATCATGCAGGAGCGTACGGGCTCATTGTCAAGAAGGATGGTGCACGAGCCGCAATATCCAAGCCCGCATCCATATTTCGTACCCGTGAGGTTGGTTTCAGGGTTGGAGCGGATCACCCAGAGGATAGTCTCCTCCGGATCCAGGTTGAATTCGACCGGCTTGCCGTTGAGTGTGAATCGGATTGGTCTGACCACGTTCAAGAAATTTGTTGAAATAAAAAATCACGAGCCATTCAATTGCGAATGGCGGTTGCCTCAATTTCCGAAATTCTCTCCAAAAAAGAAATGACTTTGGTCAGTGATTTTAAACGGAGGATATTTTCAAAATGAACAGAACGAGTACACGGCCTGCCAGGCTGTCACGCTGCCAGCGTGACAGCCTGAAATAATGAGAAAAACCTTGTATGTCAAGTACAGCAAGGGGAAGGCAAGTATGGACCAGCTACAATTAACGGATAGCACCGGCACTAGATAGTAAAAATCGTACACGGGGTGGCACCCTGTCACGCTGGCAGCGTGACAGCCCGGGATCAGAACTGCATTTCGTCACCACCTTCCATCTCGCCTTCCTGGCGTTCGCCACGGCGCTTCTTCTGGTTGATCCGGTAGGTGAAGTCAAGCTGCACGGAACGCACCCGCCACTGGTAGTCCCCCTCGGAGTAAAATCCGATGCCTTTGATTTCGTACCTGCGCTTCCGTGAATTGAACAGGTCGCGCACATTCAGCGTGATTGTCCCGTTTTTATTCAGCACGTCAATGCTGGCCCCCAGGTCCAGGGAAGCCATGGACAAATTCCTGCCCTGCGGTGTGACGATCGGCGCCCGGTAAAAACCGCGCAACTGCACATCGACAAGTTTCCATAACTTGACGCGGGAAGTCATCCGTCCCATCCAGCTGAACCGGTCCGCATCATAGCTGATGTCATTGTATTCGCCCCGGACACTGGAATTGAAAAAGTTGAAACTCCCGTTCACATCCCAGTTCTTCAGCGGCTCAACCTGGTATGTGAGTTCAAGGCCAAAGGAATTTTCCGTGGACAGGTTCACCGGAAAGGTATTTGTGATGCCTGCAGAATCGATAGTTCGGATGCGTTCCGTTACGCCGGTCGTATGGCGGTAGTACAGGCTGACCGTTGTACTGGCCTTTTCCCAGTACTTCACATGCCCGATCTCATAGCTGTCCGTAAATTCAGGGTCCAGGTTCGGGTTGCCGCTGAAGAAATTGCGGGAATCGCTGAACGTAAAGAATGGATTCAACGACCAGAAGCGCGGCCTGCGCAGACGCCGGCTGTAACTGACCTGGATGGTGTTTTCATTCGGCATCTCATAGCCGAGATGGACACTCGGAAACAGGTTATTGTATGTACGGGCGTTTTCCTCATTGGTCTCCTCGAGTAGGGTGGTCACATCACTGTATTCCCACCTCAAGCCCCCCTGGTAGGAGAACCGTCCGGACTTGTTGCCCAGTGTGAAGTAAAACGCATGGATGATCTCGTCATAGTTGAAATGGTTGCTGATATTCTCCAGTCGTTCCCACTCACTGTTCCGCCACTCCTCCACCAGGTAGTTGTTGTCTATAAACCTGAATGATCCCCGGTAACCAGTCTCGAGTTTTCCTTCTAGCCCGATGGGCTGGGTGTAGTCGGCCTGGGCAAGATAACTGTCCTGGCGCTCCTTGTTGCTCGACTGCTGTAAAACAGGATCAGCTTCTATGGTCCCGTTCGGCAACCGCGCCTGTTCATCATATGTTGCACTTTGTTCCTCGTCGCTATTCCTGAACTGGAAACTCAGATCCAGCCGCTGACCTTCATTCTTGAAATCCCGCCTGAAATTCAGATCCCATTCAAGGTTGGGCTCGTCTTCCAACTGGTTCTCATTCCGGGTTGAAATGGATGTCAGGGAATATGCCTCGTCGAAGTCCCGGTAGATCAGCTCCGAAAAATCATCTCCCTTGCTGATCCGGTACATGCCCGAAAAAGTCAGGATGTTTTTTTCGTTGAAGAAATAATCAATACCGGCCCGGATGTTATGCGAAGTCCTGTTCCGCTCGCTTGTTCGATCCTGTTCCAGGTAAGTAGTGCCAGCATCAGACACGTATTCCTGGTACAGGGACCCCCTACCCGGGCTTTCCCTGTGCCGGTAACTGTAGCTGGCAAACCAGTTGACATTCGACTTCCGGTAGTTGAGGTTTGCCCCGAGCCCGTATTGCGCGGGGAAACCGATATTCCCGTCCAGCACACCATTGAAACCGGACTGCCGCTGCTTTCGGAGAATGATATTGATGATCCCGGACATCCCTTCCGCCTCATAGCGTGCCGAGGGATTGGTGATAATTTCGACCCTTTCGATCATATTTCCCTGGAGGGACTGAAGGCCCTGGGTATCCCCAATACCCACCAGCCCTGAGGGTTTCCCGTCGACCAGGATGCGTACATTCTGACTGCCACGCAATGAAACATTCCCCTCGATATCGACCGTCACAGAGGGGATATTGTCCAGGATGTCCGCCGCATTCCCACCCCGGCTCAGGAGGTCTTTGCCGACATTGAATATCTTTTTATCGAGCCCCATCTGAAGCTGGCTCCTTTCGGCGATCACCTCCACTTCCTCCAACATAGCCGCATCCGGTGCAAGGATGATCGTCCCAAGGTCAATTTCCCTGTCCTTTTCACCTATGAAAACATCGTCAATCCATTTAGTCCGGTAGGAAATGTATTCGATCTTGACCAGGTAACTGCCAGGATCCACCTCTATGGTAAATGTCCCCTGGTCGTCCGATATTCCGCCATTCACCAGGACTGTATCCTTCTGGGTAAAGACAGAGATTGCTGCAAACTCCAGTGGGGCACCGGTGTGTTCATCCAGCAAAACCCCCTTGATCATCCGGGGCATATCCAGAAATCCGGCATCACTCTGACCTCCCAATGGCTGGCTGAAAGCCAGGTTGAGCATGAACATGCCCGATATCACCAGGAAGATTCTCTTTAGGGCCATTTCCAACATTCTTTTTAGTCATTAACAATGTCGTTCCAGCTTGGAATCAATACTTCCAGAGGTGTTTAGATTAGACAATGTAATTTACCAGATATTTCCTTGCAGGAGAAGAATACATAGCAGCGAGATAAATCTCTTGCACAGCCCTCTCGGGAGTTCAGATGCCCCTTTTCAGCATTTCAATCAATTCGTTTTTCTGGGATCGTGCGACAGGGATCTGGTCTTTGTTTGAAGTAACCAGGAAACCTCCCTGGCCACGGACATATTTATCAACGTGATTCAGGTTGACCAGGTAGCTTTTATGCGGGCGGTAGAAGTTGGGAAAATCCAGCAGTTCCTCAATCTCTTTCAGGGTTTTCGCAATCAGGTGCTTTTCGCCATTCATCATATGCACCCAGGTATAGTTGCTTTCCGCATGCAAATAACAGATCTCCTGGATACTGACCATCGAATAACCTTCCCCAATTGGCAGGGCGATCTTTTCGATCCCCGACCTGGTCTGCAACTGCAGGTTTTGCATAAGTGCCGCCAACTGCTCTGGGGCAAACTGGTGCTGATTCCGGGATTTTACCTTCTTCACGGCCTCGACAAGCTTCACCTTGCGGACCGGCTTCAGGATATAGTCAAGGGCATTGAATTCGAACGCCCGGATGGCAAACTGGTCATAGGCCGTAACGAAAATGACATCAAATGTGATTGCGGGTAGTGACTGGAGCAACTCAAAACCGTTCATCCCCGGCATCTCGATATCCAGGAACACAAGGTCCGGTTTCATTTCCTGCACCTTTTTTGCACCCTCAAATGGATCCTTGAATGTACCGATCACCTCTACATCAGGACAGTATGCGCCCAATTCGAAAGTCAGGGATTCGAGGCTGCTGCGTTCGTCGTCAATGAGGATGGCTCGGATCATGTGATTTGAATTACGAATTTCAAATGAGGAATTAGAAATAAAACTTTAATTGATTAAAACCTAAATAACAGAAAAATCCCGACATGCGGTAGTTGTCCCTCCAGAGAATCATCTGACTGAATGAGAAGGGCGTTGATCAAAAAACACCAATCAGCTCGCATCGTCGGGGCGAATTACGAGGGAATTTCAAATGAGGAGAGAGGAATTAGGCATGGTCACCGGCTCATGGCTCATGGCTCATGGCTAAAATAAACTTATAAACGCATCAACAGATACACAAATCACCCCCGTTCCATCCTATTGCTGTCTGACCCGCAGCAGGCCGGGAGCGAGCAGCCTTAAATCTGAACCTGGCTCAAGAAAGATGGAAGTCACCTCAACAGTATCATTGATGATCGGATACATGGAAAGGCCTCCCGGGATCAGAATGTCAGCCGAATCCGGTGGAACTTCCTCCAAATTCCAGTTCTCGGGATCAAACCACTCTGTTGTGCCTTCATGACCGGTCCAGATATAGGCACCCCATTTGTTTTCCTGCATTTCCTCAGGTTCGGATTTCCCATTTGCTTCCCAAAGGTCATAGAATTCCTGCCCTGCAGTATTCGTCACATTCGCATCCCTGAGGAACGTCACGTACTCCAGGCTGGTGGTTTGGTAATAGAGGTACACCATGAGCGATTTGGCCTTGAAAGGTAAATCGTAGTTCGTATCGTCCCAGTATTGACCGTC
>JARQTN010000245.1 GCA_029976695.1 Lewinellaceae bacterium | reverse complement strand
AGCCGTTTGTTATATTTGCGTTTTTTAAATATAAATTTCATCCATGGATCAAACTGTACGCGAACTGATACAGGCAGAAGAACACCGTCAACGGAGCGGCATCGAACTCATCGCTTCTGAAAACTTTACGAGCCAGGAAGTCATGCGGTCGGTCGGCTCCTGCCTGACCAATAAATATGCTGAGGGATATCCCGGCAAACGGTATTACGGCGGCTGCGAGATCGTGGACAAGGTCGAAAACCTGGCGATCGAACGGGCCAAAGAACTATTTGGCGCTGCTTTCGCAAATGTGCAGCCACACTCCGGGGCACAAGCCAATGCTGCGATCTTCCTTGCTGTCCTCCAGCCCGGCGATCCGATCCTGGGTTTCGACCTGGCGCATGGCGGTCACCTTTCCCATGGCTCTCCGGTCAATTACAGCGGAAAAACGTTTGAAGCGCATTTTTACGGCGTGGAAAAGGAAACCGGCATCATTGACATGGACAGGGTGGCGGAAAAAGCCAGAGAAGTCAAGCCAAAGCTGATCATTTGCGGTGCATCCGCCTATTCAAGGGACTGGGACTATGCCCGGTTCCGGGAGATTGCCGATGAGGTGGGTGCACTCCTCCTTGGGGATATTGCCCATCCGGCGGGATTGATCGCAGCCGGATTGTTGAACGACCCGATGCAGTATTGCCATATCATCAGTTCGACGACTCATAAAACCCTCAGAGGCCCACGGGGCGGGATCATCATGATGGGAAATAACTTTGACAACCCATGGGGACGAAGGACCAAAAAAGGTAATCCGATCAAGATGTCCGCCATCCTGAACAGCGGGGTTTTCCCCGGCATGCAGGGGGGACCACTGGAACATGCGATCGCCGGCAAGGCTGTCGCATTCGGTGAAGCACTCAAACCAGAATTTAAATCCTATGGCCAGCAGGTGATTCGCAATGCACAAGCGATGGCTAAGGCACTGATTGAAAGGGACTATCACATTATCTCGGGGGGTACCGATAACCACCTGATGCTCATTGATTTGACCAACAAGGGGATCACAGGCAAAAAAGCAGAAGAAGCACTCGTCAAGGCACATATCACGGTAAACAAGAACATGGTGCCTTTTGATACGCAAAGCCCTTTTGTCACTTCGGGCATCCGAATCGGCACAGCCGCGATCACCACACGCGGGATGGATGAAGGTGATGCCATCCGGATCGTGGACTGGATGGACCGCGTACTGTCAAATCCGGAAAACAATGAAGTCATTGCCGAAGTGAATACCGAAGTAAATGCGTTTGCGGGCCGGTTCAGGTTATTTCCGGACGAAAAAAGTATCGGCGAAGCTGTTCAGTAGCCTAATCTAAAAATCCGGATACGCCACTTTCACAAGAAACAGACCTTCTGCCGGTGCACTCCAGCTTTTCGGGAGGAGCACCTGGTGATCAAGGGCATCCTGAAGCGTATCAAGGCTTAACTTCCCAAGACCCGCATTGAGGCATGCCCCCACGATCAGGCGGACCATCCCCCTCAGGAAGCGGTTTCCCGTAATGTGAAATGAGGCCGAATCAGACCGGATCTCCCAGGCTGCCTGTGTCAGATCCACCTTGTAGTGATCTGTGTCCGACTTGCTTTTGCAAAAAGGGAAGAATTCATCGAATTTGAGGATCAGGTCAGCTGCTTGCTCTGCTTTTACCCAATCACATTTTTCGGCAAACGGGAACAACCAGGAGGTTTCCTTTTTGAACGGGTCCTTTTCGAAGTGCAGGTCATACCGGTAGCTGCGGCTGATTGCACTGAACCGGGCATGCAGATCGGAGGGCACAGGGAAGCAACGTTTTATTGCGATATCCGCAGGCAGCATGCGGTTCAGCTTATGGACAAGTTTTCCCGGATCGACTGCTTGTTCTGTTTCGAAATGGGCAAAATACTGGCTCGCATGCACACCGGTATCCGTCCGGCCGCATCCAACGACAGGTGTTCGGTTCCTCAAGACTTTGGAAAGTTCAGATTCAATTTCACCCTGGATACTGGCTGACCGTGGCTGGATTTGCCAGCCATGGTAGTTTGTACCCTTATAGGAAAGTTCGAGAAAATAGCGCTGCATCCGGATCGGGATGAATTGGCTATGCCGCTTTCAGCGTTTTCAGCTTGGACCGGCTCAGTTTTTCCCGCGCATAGCGCAGGTCCACTTCAAATTTCTTTGTCGTGTTGTCAGAGGGCAGCTCAAACATCGCATCTGTCATGATTGCCTCACAAATGGATCTCAGGCCCCTTGCACCAAGTTTGTATTCGATCGCCTTTTCAGCAATAAATTCGATCGCCCCCTGTGTCATGTGCAGTTCGATGCCTTCCAGCTCGAAGATGCGTTTGTACTGCTTGAGCAGTGCATTTTTCGGTTCCGTCATGATCCGGATGAGGATTTCCTTGTCCAGCGGCTCCAGGTAGGTGATGACCGGAAGGCGCCCGATCAATTCGGGGATCAGTCCAAAGGCTTTCAGGTCCTGTGCTGTGACATACTGGAAGATGTTGTCCGTATCGATCCGCTCTTCATTTTCGGTGTGGTACCCGATCACATTGGTATTCAGGCGGTTGGCAATATGCTTTTCCATTCCGACAAATGCCCCGCCGCAAATGAACAGGATATTTTCCGTATTGACCTTGATGAGCTTCTGCTCCGGGTGTTTGCGCCCTCCCTGTGGTGGCACATTCACATGTGTGCCTTCGAGGATCTTCAGCATGGCTTGCTGAACACCTTCTCCAGAGACATCACGCGTGATGGATGGGTTGTCCCCCTTGCGCGCGATCTTGTCGATCTCGTCGATATAGACAATTCCTTTCTCGGCAGCAACGACATCATAATCACAAGCCTGGAGCAGCCGGCTCAGCATACTCTCCACGTCTTCTCCCACATATCCTGCTTCTGTCAGCACGGTTGCATCCACGATGGTGAAGGGTACATCCAGGAAACGGGCAATGGTCTTTGCCAGCATCGTCTTTCCCGTCCCGGTCTCCCCGACGAGCAGGATGTTGCTCTTTTCAATCTCGACATCATCGATCGATGGCTGGCGAAGTCGCTTGTAGTGGTTGTACACGGCTACACTCAGGAACTTCTTGGCTTCATCCTGGCCAATCACATACTGGTCCAGGTACTCCTTGATCTCTTTGGGTGTGATATTCTCAGGCAGGGTAAACTTCCGGTCCCCAACCGAGGGGACTTTGTCGTGCAGCTCTTCCCGCACAATATCGTATGCCTGTTCAGCACAGACTTCACAGATATGGCCTTCGATGCCCGCGATCAGGATCAGTGCCTCTGTCTTGTCCCTGCCACAAAATGAACACCTGAAGTTCTCTTCAATCGATTTCATATCCCATTCAGATTAACACAGATGTCTTCATCACATCTGTTTCACACAAAAATACGTGAAAATGGCCTAAAGCGTTCCAGCCATTGAAAAGGAATGCCCGGCATGGTGGCCGGGCATCCGGAATTTTCTGTTATTCAGATTTATCCCTGTGCAGGACCTCATCTACAAGGCCGTATTCCTTCGCTTCTTCTGCTTTCATCCAGTGGTCCCTTTCACAATCCTCCTCAATCTTGTCATATTCCTGCCCGCTATGGTTTGCCAGGATTTGGTAGAGCTGCTGCTTCATCTCCTTGACAAGGTTGTAGGTGATCTCCATATCCGTAAATTGCCCCTGCATGCCGCCGGATGGCTGGTGGATCATCACGCGGGCGTGCGGCAGGCATGTCCGTTTGCCGTGTGTGCCTGCTGCCAGAAGGACAGCTCCAAACGAAGCAGCAAGGCCGGTACAGATCGTGCCGATATCCGGAGATACATACTGCATGGTATCATAGATGCCAAGACCGGCGATCACCGAGCCCCCCGGGCTGTTGATGAACATCTGGATGTCCCTTTTCGGATCTGTGGATTCAAGGAACAATAGCTGGGCCTGGATCACATTTGCGACGTAATCATTGACCGGCACCCCCATGAATATGATCCTGTCCATCATCAACCGGGAAAACACATCCATCCCGACGACATTGAGCTGCCTTTCCTCAATGACCTGAGGTGTGAATGCATTGATATTCGGAACTGTTGCATGCATATATTTCTCCAGGTGCATACCACTCATACCCATATGCTTGGTGGCATACTTGTAAAACTCTGACTGATCGAACATTTGAATTTGATTTAATGAAGAATGAAATGGATATCTATCTACTGCAGATATACAAAAAGAAATTCAAAATACCCCCGATTTGTTCAGGCGAGTGGACAGATTATTCCTCTTCGTCGACAGGAGGATTGGCCAGTTTCCTGAAAGCCTCCATATCGATCGGTTCGTCCTCTACCTTAACGACTTCTTTCATCTGTTCAAAGATCTTGCCTTCGAGGATCTCTTCAGCAATGCCTTGGACAAAATGTTGGCTGGAAAGGGCCCGCTTTGCCAGTTCAAGGAGCTGTTCCTGCGGCATGCCGTACTGACCATAATAGGAGAAGATCTGGTCCACCACGCCCCTTTTCACTTCATCTTCTGTCGTGCTCAGGTTAAACCGCTTGGCCAGCTTCGATTTGATGATCCGCCATTTCGTGTCTTCAAGGAAATCCGGGAAATCCTTATCCAGTTTTTCGGGTTCGGTATCCTCATTCATTGTTCCGACCCAACGCCTGAGAAAGGCTTCCGGCAGGTCCATCGGGTTCTTTTCCTTGAGTTCTTTCCTGAACGTTTCGAAAAGGAATTTGTCTGCTTCCTTGCCGTAGTAATCGACCATCATTTCCCGGAGTTTCTCACGGGCACCCTCTTCGTCCTCGATTTCCGAATCAGGCCCGAACATTTCCCGGAAGAAAGCGGCATCCTTTTCTGCCGGTTTCAGCCTCCTGACACTCGTGATCTCTCCTTCATACATATTGCCACCTGTGTACTCCTGTTCCTTGTCGATGCTCAGCAGGTATCTTTTGACATATTCCTCATCCCTTTCCTTTTCGAGCTTGAACACATCGAAAGTCAGCGTATCGCCTTTCTTCAGGGTCAGTAACTTGTCCCTGTATTCGTCCGTCAGGGTATTGATCATCACCGTAAATGTAGATTCGTGACCGCCCTCCTTTTTCTCCCCGTTTTCCAGTTCAACCGCCTTGACCTCAACAAGGTCCTCTTTCTGGATGGTATCTTCGACCTCTACCTGTGCACCGGCACGTTTTTGGGTGAGTTCGATCTCTTCATCGATCAGGGCCTCTGTGATTTCCGGCACCTGGCGCATATATGTGGATTGTTCATCCGCCCCCTTGACCTCAATATCCGGTTCGATCCCAAGGTCAAAACTGAATGCATAATCCTGCATGTCATCGACATCGAAATGGATGGGGTCGTTTCCGTCAGCTTCCAGGGGCTGCGCAAGGATCTCAAAATCCGCATTATCCAGATACTCGGAAATCCCTTTCTGAAGCTTCTCATTGACGGCATCGATCAGGATGGCTTTTCCGTATAGTTTTTTCACCATGCGGATCGGCGTTTTCCCCTTCCGGAAGCCCTTCAGGCCAACGGTCTTTTGGGTCTTCTTCAGTTCAGATTGCACCTTTGCCTGGTAGTCCTGCTTTTCAATTGTAATGTCAAGCCTGGCATTCAGGGCATCGATATCCGTTTTCTCTATTTTCATCATTCATCCATTTTAAACCCCGGAGAAATTCGTAATTCAGGCAGGTAAATGATCCCGAAGAACCATCAAGACCGGAGAACCCGGGGCAATTCAAGAAGTGCGGGTGGAGGGACTCGAACCCCCACGCCTCGCGGCACTAGATCCTAAGTCTAGCGTGTCTACCAATTTCACCACACCCGCAACATGTCAACTCCGTTTCTGATTTTCCGCAAACGGACCGCAAAGATAATCGAATTCCCCTATTTCAATAGATGGCCAGATCGAATTTTGAAACACGATGCCGTCCTGCGGAAAGAACTCAAAAGGAACAGTTTTTGTTATTTTTACCTGAATAAGAGACTCATATGCCTCATACGCTTACAGCCATATCGAAAGAGGAAAAAGCCGGCTTGCAAAAAGCCTACCGCAGATTGATGCGCACCATCAAATCGCCACTGGACGAGGTGGACAGAAGGAACATCCGTGCCGCTTATGAAATGGGCCTGGAAGCCCATCAGTGGCAACGGCGCAAGTCGGGGGAACCTTACTTTTATCATCCGATCGAAGTGGCCCGGATCTGTGTGGACGAGATCGGGCTGGGCCCTACTGCCATCATTTGTGCATTGCTGCACGATGTGGTCGAAGACACTGAAGTAACGATCGAGGAAGTCCGTGACAAATTCGGCAACAAGATCGCCAAGATCGTGGATGGTCTTACCAAACTGGACGGCTTGTACAATGTGGAAAGCCCGCAGGCGGAAAACTTCAAGAAAGTCATCTCCACGCTTGTGGAAGATGTCCGCGTGGTCCTGATCAAAATGGCTGACCGGCTGCACAACCTGAGGACCATCGATGTGATGCCCCGGCACAAGCAGCTCAAGATCGCGGGAGAGACGGACTTCATCTACGCTCCCCTGGCCCACCGGTTAGGCCTGTATAACATCAAAACAGAATTCCAGGATATCATTTTCAAGATCCAGGAACCTGAAACGTATGAGGATCTGAGCCAGAAAGTAAGGGCCTCAAAACGTGAAAGGGACAAGTATATCCGTGAGTTTATCAAACCACTCAAGAAGAACCTGGATGAACTTGGCTTCAACTACAAGATCTCGGGACGCCCAAAATCGCTTTCCAGCATCCAGAACAAGATCCGGAACAAACAGGTCTCCTTTGAGGAGATCTATGACCTTTTTGCCATCCGGATCGTCCTGGATGTTCCGCTCGAGGCGGAAAAACAGGCTTGCTGGCAGGTTTATTCGGTGATCACCGAAATCCACAAACCGATCCCGGAGCGGCTGAAAGACTGGGTATCCACGCCAAAATCCAATGGATACGAGTCGCTGCACACAACTGTGATCGGCCCAAAAGGAAGGTTTGTGGAAGTCCAGATCAGGACAGAGCGGATGGATGAAATTGCCGAGCGCGGATTCGCGGCCCACTGGAAATACAAGGAAGTCAAATCGCAGCAGCATGTCTATGAAAACTGGCTCGATTCGATCCGGGACATGCTGGAGGACAATCACAATGACGCGCTTGAATTCATCTCTGATTTCAAGACCAACCTCTTCAACAAGGAGGTCTATGTATATACACCGAACGGCGACTTGAAGATCCTGCCAAAGGGTGCGACAGCACTGGACTTTGCATTCAGCATCCACTCCGACATCGGATATCATGCCACGGCGATCAAGGTGAATAACAAACTGGTCCCGATGGGCCACATCCTCCAAAACGGGGACCAGGTCTCCGTCACGACCAATAAATCACAGAAGCCGAACGAATCGTGGCTAAAAATGGTCGTCACAGGTAAAGCACGCAGCAAGATCAGATCCTCCATGAAGGAGGAAAAAAGGAAAAAGGGCGAATTCGGGAAGGAGAGCCTGCAGCGGAAGATGAAAAACCTGAAGCTCGATTTTGAGGAAAATGTGGACGGCCTCGTCAAGCACCTGGGGTATCAATCCCGGCCTGACCTGTTTTACGCCATTGCGAATGACGAGCTTGACCTCGCGATCCTGAAGACGATTGATGTAGAGGACCACAAGTTCGTTTTCAAGAAAAAAACGCCCCCCCAGCAGGAGTCCCAAAATGGCAGTGAAGCAGCAGCAAGGGAAAGGAAAAAGAAAAAACGGCAGCAGACCAAAGAAGCCCAGATCCTGATCAACGGGGAACCCGCAGATGATTTCCGGTTTCAGCTTGCCAGTTGCTGCAACCCGGTTTACGGGGATGACATTTTTGCATACGTATCCAATTCCGGGCTAAAGATCCACCGGACCACTTGCCCCAATGCCACGCATATGATGGCCAACTATGGCTACCGGATGATGAAGGCGGAATGGAACAAAAAAACAACCTCCAATTTCGTCGTTGAACTGAAAATCACAGGTGTGGATGACGGCCCCGGGGTCATCGAGCGTGTGACCAACAAGATCTCCTCGGGACTTGGGATCAATATCCGTTCGTTCAGCATTGCAGGCGATGAAGGATTCTTTGAAGGGAAAGTCAGCCTGATGGTGCTGAACAAAGACCAGATGAACCTTGCCATCAATACGCTGAAAAAACTTCAGGGCATTTCGAATGTTGTACGTGTAAACTAGGATCGGATCTGTGGAGGATACAACAGCAACATACCAAAAGTCAGAAGATGTCATCAAGGAGGTGAAAAAGATCTTTGAGCGCCACCTCGAGGAAAACCACCTGAGGAAAACCCCGGAACGGTTCGCCATTCTGGAGGAAATCTACAAGCGGACGGACCACTTCGATGCAGAAGCCCTCTACATCCATATGAAAAACCAGAATTACAGGGTCTCCAGGGCAACGGTGTACAACACCCTTGACCTGCTTGTTAATTGTGACCTGATCACAAAGCACCAATTCGGGAAAAACCTTGCCCAATACGAGAAATCCTACGGGTACAAGCAGCATGACCACCTGATCTGTATGGATTGCGGGAAAGTCCTTGAATTTTGTGATCCACGCATCCAGCAGATCAAAAACACGATCGGCGAGATCCTGAAATTCAGGATCACCCATCATTCACTGAACCTCTATGGCACCTGTGACGGATCTTGCGGGCACAAGCCTGAATAAGCCGCCCGCTTCACCTGCATGAAATCGGCACTTTGATGCCGGAATCAATGAACGAATTGTATCTTTGTTTTTTACCTTAAGGTTTGCAGGAATCCGTTTTTGCAGGCCTGTTAAAGCAGATTCCATTTATGGCAGTTGATGTATTGTTAGGTCTACAGTGGGGCGACGAAGGCAAAGGGAAAATTGTGGATTACCTTGCGAAAGACTATGACCTTGTGTGCCGGTTTCAGGGCGGTCCGAATGCCGGACATACGATATATGTGGATGGGGAAAAAATTGTTCTCCATACCATTCCATCCGGAATTTTCCACGCTGATCTGATGAACCTCATCGGCAACGGGGTTGTCATTGATCCCATTACGCTGAAGATGGAAGTAGAAAAACTCCTTACCCATGGTGTCCCCGTCATGGACAGGTTGCTGCTCTCACAAAAGGCACATATGATCCTGCCCACACACAGGATGCTGGACGCAGCTTCTGAAGCATCGAAGGGGAAAGACAAAATCGGCTCCACACTGCGCGGCATCGGACCGACATACATGGACAAAACGGGACGAAACGGCCTCAGGATCGGAGATATCACCACCCCGGATTTCATCGATAAATACGAGGCGCTCAAGCATAAACACCTCAGCCTGCTGGAGATGTATCCCGAAATTGAATTCGACCTGGCCGGTGAAGAAGAGAAATGGCTTTCAAGCATCGAGTTCATCAAAAACATCAAAAGTGTCAGCGGGGAGTATTATGTAAACCATGCATTGGAAAAAGGGCAGCGTATCCTGGCAGAAGGTGCACAAGGATCCATGCTGGATATTGATTTTGGCACCTACCCGTTTGTGACTTCCTCAAACACGATCACTTCCGGGGTGTGCAACGGGTTAGGGATTGCACCTTCACGGATCAAGGACGTGATTGGTATCACAAAGGCATATTGCACGCGCGTCGGATCGGGCCCCTTCCCTACAGAACTGCATGATGAGGTCGGCGAGGCAATCCGGCAGCACGGCAAAGAGTTCGGCGCCACCACAGGCCGTCCGCGGAGGTGTGGCTGGCTGGACCTCGTACAGCTGAAATACACCTGCATGCTCAATGGAGTGACCAAAATTGCCATGACAAAGATTGATGTGCTGAATGAATTCGAGTCTATTTCTGTGGCTGAATCATATATCGTGGATGGAAAGGATACTGATGAGCTGCCATTCGACCTGAATGATCCAACCCTGGAGCCGGTGTATACGGCATTACCCGGATGGAACACGAAGACCAATTCGATCAGGAACAGGCATGACATGCCAAAACCACTTTCATCCTATATCAAAGGCATTGAAAAATACCTGGGCACACCGGTTTACTATGTATCAGTCGGGCCCGGAAGGGATGAGTTGTTCCTCAATCATTGACGCTTGCCGTCATGATATACTGGAAATCAAGGGACCGGTCATCAGATTCCAATATCCTGTACCCGGCATTTCTCAGGTCACGTTCGACATCCAGCAAGGATAACCGGTCTTCAACCGGCGGGCCAACAGTGGTGCTTTTCTTTTTGAAATCAATAATCACAATGCGTGCTCCGGCTTTCATGCCCTTTTTCAGGTTTTTGAGATAAGCTACCCTGTCCTTCAGGTAAATGTAAGTGTTCACCATCAGGACGATATCCGCCTCGCGCGGTTTCAGGTTCGGATCAGAGGATTCGGCAAGTCGAATATCCAGGTTTGCCTGTACCTCCTTCGCCGCTCGTTGCCTCTGGAGGTACATCCATTCAATCGCATTCGGATCTATGTCAACAGCAATCACCTTGGCTCCTTTCCGGGCCAATCGAAAAGAAAAATACCCGGTTCCGGCACCGATGTCCGCAACGACTTTCCCTTCAAACGGCCCCAGCTTGGACAGTACAAGGTCAGGTTTTTGCCAAATGATCCGGTTTGGCTGTTCATTCTCGGTGACCAGCTCCCGGTATATGTCTGCGGTATCCGAAGAACCGCCGGCAACAGGATTTTCGTTACTCGTCTCAGATCTGTCTGCAGCATCATCTGCACCCTCCTTTTTCTGGCCACATGAGAGCGCAAGCAAAAGGATGGGAAGAAGGAAGATCCAAACAGGTTTTATCATATTGTCCAGGTCGTTAAACCGCCCGAAAAATACGGAACAATCAGGAGATTCATGGTTGATCAGCGAGCAGATCATCATTCCTTTTGGGTACATAATTGATAGATGAATTCAAAGAAGCGCTTTCGCAGCACGTTCCGGGTGCAGTCAAAGTCTGAAATGAAAGCAGCGATACCAAGGAGTGATCCATCCCGTGTCCTCAGATAACCGCTATAATTCAGGACGTTTGTCATGGAGCCAGTCTTCAGGTGTGTATGCATCAGGCATGAAATATCGGGAATCGCATTTGCAGCGCCGAATAATTCATTTCCCGCAGGCATCTTGTCGAGCCAGCTACTAAAATCTGATTTCCGATATGTTGAACCCAAAAACCGGGCCATGCCCCGGGCTGACATCCTGTTCATCGGTGACAAGCCGCTTCCATCAAAAAAAGAAGCCGAATGATCGCCGGTATGCTCAACCAGATATGTACCCAGTTCTTTTGCCGCGATATCCGTTCGCGTATTTATGCCCTCCATTTGCATACACTTCTTCAACAGCGCTTCAGCCACGAGGTTATCACTTTTACTCAGCATCCAGGAAATCATTTCCCCAAGGGCAGGACTTTCGTGCGTATGCATGCCTGTTAACCCGGAGTTCTGAATATCAGGAGGTAGCTCCCGGAAGACATGATAACCAGCAGTTACTTCGATTCCGTTTTCTAGCAGAAAACCCACCAGCATCTCTCCAGCGAGCGTTGCCGGATCATGGTTGGCCGCATAAATGGTGAAACGACCTTTACCGGGTGGGATCGTGCCGCGAACCACCTGCTTATCCGCAAATGGCCCGCCAAACACATAAGCCTGGTCCCCTGACCCTTCCGGGCCGATCCTTACTTTCGATATGACCTGAAGGCCGGGGGGATGAGGCCGGATCTCCTCAACAGGAATGATCCCACCATCTTCCCGGGACCTGGCAAAGGTTATCCCGTACCGGTTGCCCATGAAGTTGAATCCATGCACGCCAGCGCCATAATAGTTGGAGATGTCTTCCCAGAGCCAGGAGCGCGGCACATCCTCCTCACAGTATAGCGTATCCACGATGATGAGTTTTCCGTGGATCTCGCTGATCCCGAAGGACCTGATCCCTTCAAGTATCCCGGCAAAAACTGACGAAGGCGCACATCCGGAAGCAACTTTTTCATTACCCAGTGTCGGATCGCCATCGCCTGACCAGACCAGATCGCCTTTCAGGATGCCTGCCTCGATCTGACCGGTGTAGGCAAGCGTTGTCCTGAACCTGAAATCAGCACCCAGACGGTCAAGGGCCATGCGGCCTGTGATCACTTTCAGTGTAGATGCAGGCACCATCCGGACATCCGCATTTTCTGCATGCAGCAACTCTCCTGTACCAAGGTCTATTACACAAACGCCCACAGAAGCTCCTTTCAGCGGCCCTGAAGCCAGCTTTAATCCGGGTTGTGTTGCAGCACGTTGAGAAAAGCCCGCCACGTTGCTCAGCAGTAAAAGGAAGCTAATCAGTATCCGCATAACTGATCTCTTTATACCGGTATCCGATATTAAAAAGGGCATCGCCCTGGTTCACGACTGAAGCATTGTTGTGCCCGATGATATAGCCTGTCCGGTTTACCAGGACCGGAACGCTGCGTGCGCCTTTCGGATCATAGATCATGCCGACAGGTTCCCCTTTTTCCACAAATGCGCCGGAACTTTTATTCCAGATAAAGATACCGGACTCACTTGCCCTGACCCAACTGGATTTTTCGATGAGCATCGTTCTTTTTGGCGGTGCCACCGGGCGGTCCACCATTTGCTGGATGGCAAGCAGCCGGGTGAGTCCTTCAATGCCCTTGTTGATTGAAAAGCCATCCAGCCTGAGGGACTCCCCGCCCTCAAAAACAAGGATCGGCATGTTTTTGGTCTTTGCCACCTTCCGGAGTGACCTTGAGATCACGGGTTTACACATGATAAAAGGCGGATTGAAATATTTTGCAAGTTCAAAACTAAGTTCATCCCCGCGGGTGCTCCTGATATGCGGATAATTGTACCGGGCAGCTCCTCCTGTATGAAAATCCACGACCATGTCGACGAGGGGCAGTACATTCTTAGTTAACAGCCTGGCAACCCTGCTGGCCAGTGAGCCCCTCAGGCTGCCCGGGAATGACCTGTTCACATCCTTGCCATCCGGCACGTCGCGTGAGAAGTTGATGAATCCGTACACGTTCAGCAAAGGGATGGCGATCACTGTGCCGCACTTCAGATTTTCGTACAGTTTTTGCTCAATCGTACGCCTGACGATCTCAATGCCGTTAATTTCATCACCATGCACCCCGCCAAGGACCAGGATGACCGGGCCGGGCACCTCGCTCCGAAACACATGGAGGTGTACGAAGATCCTCGTACCTGAGGGCAACCTCCCGACATTCAGCCTGACCATGGCCTTCTCACCAGGGTTGACTGCCTGATCACCGATGGTCAAAACACGTTCAGGAACCTGACCACTTTCCTCTTGCATTTCGCTCGACATACTGGATAATTTTTGTTGCCACATCTACGCGCGTTGTCCCCTCGATTCCTTCCAGGCCGGGAGATGCATTTACTTCAAGGACAAGCGGCCCGTTCTTCGAACGCAGGATGTCCACGCCGGCGACACGCAAACCGAGTACTTTCACGGCCCTGAGGGCCGCCTGCTCTTCCGCCTTGCGCAGGAACACCTTTCTGGCTGTAGCCCCACGGTGAAGATTGCTCCTGAATTCACCTTCCCTCGCGGCACGCTCCATGGACGCCACGATCTGCCCGTCCACAATGAAAATGCGCAGGTCTTTGCCTTCCGCCTCCCGAATGAATTCCTGCAGGATGACCTTCTGTTTCAGCCGGATGAAAGACTCCATCACAGACTCGGCACTGCTGTCCGTTTCAGCCAGCACAACACCCAGTCCCTGCGTGCTGTTCAGCAGCTTGATGACAACAGGTGCCGGTCCAACTTTCCGGATACTGTTTTCCAGCTGGAAGATGTTGTTCGTGACCACAGAACCAGGTACAGGGATCCCATTGGCAACGAGGATCTGCATGCAGGTCCGTTTATCCCTCGATTTGAGCAGCGCCTCGGAATCCAGGACGGAAAAGACACCCATCAATTCGAATTGCCGGATGACTGCAGCACCGTATGACGTGGCCGAAGCCCCGATCCTGGGGATGATGGCGTCGATATCCTGCAACCGTTCATTCTCATAGTCGATCGCTAGCGCCTTGCGCTCAATGATGATGTCACAGCGCATGTGATCGATGACACGCACATCATGCCCCCGCCTGCGCGCAGCTAAATAGATGCTTTGTGTGGAGTACAAAGCGGGGTTCCGGGAGAGGATCACGATTCTCATGTTTCGCCAGAAAAGATAGAAAACTTTCATTAGATAGAACCACATGCCAACCGGCCCAGGATATCCGGAAACGGGAATCAAATGTGTTTCCAAATTCTGGTTATCTTGACGGACATTCAACAACAAACACCGCATGACCTCAACCGTCGTCCTGAATGATAAGAAGGTAATCAATGGCTGGGCCTTTTTCGACTGGGCAAATTCTGCATACGCACTTGTCATTTCCACCGCAATCTTCCCGAATTATTTTGTCAGCGTCACCCGGGACTTTGTTCCGTTAGCGGGTTTTGACATCAAGAATACGGCACTATATTCTGCTGCCGTTTCAATCTCCTACCTGGTCATCGCCGTACTGTCACCTATTCTGTCCGGTATTGCAGATTATTCAGGCAGGCGGATGTTTTTCCTGAAGATGTTCACACTGATCGGATCGCTGTCCTGCATTGCACTGTATTTCTTCGAAGGCATGGACACGCTCTGGATCGGGACATCCGCATTTATCCTGGCAACCATCGGCTTTGCCGGAAGTATCGTGTTCTATAATGCCTATCTCCCTGAAATTGCCACAGAGGACAAGTACGACCAGGTGAGTGCAAAGGGGTTTGCCTACGGGTATATCGGGAGTGTCCTTTTGCTGATCTTCAACCTCCTGATGATCCAGAAGCCTGAATGGTTTGGCCTGACAGACCCCAAAACCCCGGTCCAGATCGCATTTGTAACTGTCGGGATCTGGTGGTTCGGATTTGCACAGATCACGTTCAGGAGGCTGCCCGGCGACACCTCAACTGTGATGCCACCCAAATTCATCAGAAGGGGATTCCAGGAACTCAAGGAGGTCTGGAAACGCGTCCAGGATCAACCTGACCTGAAGAAATTCCTCATCAGCTTTTTCTTTTACAGTGCCGGAGTGCAGACGATCATCTACCTCGCAGCCACATTCGCAAGCGTCGAACTGGGGTTTGAAACAAGCGAACTGATCCTCACGATACTCATCCTGCAGATCGTCGCCATTGTCGGGGCTTATCTCTTCGCATGGGTATCGAAAATGGTCGGGAACAGGAATGCGATACTCATTATGATCCTCATCTGGATCCTCATCTGCGGCATCGCCTATTTCGTGGAAACGAAAATGGTTTTCTACGCCATTGCGGCCATGGTCGGTATGGTGATGGGAGGCATCCAGTCTATTTCGAGGTCAACTTATTCAAAGCTGATCGAGGACAGGACAAAGGACCTCACTTCCTATTTCAGCTTTTATGATGTCCTGTACAAACTATCGATTGTATTGGGTACATTCATTTTTGGGATCCTTGACCAGATCACCGGGGGGATGCGCAACAGTGTCCTTGCCCTGACGATCCTGTTTATCATCGGTTTTGCAATCATGACACAAGTCAAAATTCCGCGTTCGACAAATAACACTGAAGCCGCTTAGTAAATGTATTCGTAGCAACCGATATCAGGCCGGACAGGATCACGCAGGTTTTGCTCAAGGTCTGTTGTGATCCCGGGAATTGGAATGGCCATTTCTTCAGCCACGGATAAAGTGTCCAGGTGAAAATCACCTTCATCTGGATTGTAAAAAAGAGTATCCTGAAAGGAGATATTCTGGCAGGGATCACAAAAACTGAAGAAGTCCGGCACGTTATTCTGATCTGTAAGTTCATCCACTTTCACGATGCAATTATTCAGGAAATAGAGAAAGTCCCCTTCCTCGTCTGTTGCATCGATGACTGTGATCTCATCCGGGCTGGAACCGGCAAATATCGAGTTACGGAACTCGGCATTGAGCGGAAGCGTGAAAACACCCTCCAGGCAAAGCGGGTCAGAGCAATAAAAATTATTCAGGACCAGTGCCTCTGCATCATCGCCGAAGCTGGCTACCGTACAGTAGTCAAACCTGTAATTTCCGCCATATGTAAGTGCGAGGCCATCCCCGGCGTTGTCGGCAATCAATGTGTTGACAGCTTCAACGCTTGCATGTCGTGCAAAGAGACCGAAGCCGGAGCATTCCCTGATCTCGCAATTTTCGAGTATCAATGTAGCCGCCGAGTCAATTGCGATACCCACGATTCCATGCCTGATGATGGTATGCTCAAAGACATGCCCGGTACTGAGGGGGCCCAGCCGGATGCCACCCCAGACACCCGTAAATTCATCTTCCAGACGGTCATCCTGGAAAATCACGGGTTGATCAACGGTACCGTTTGCTGAAATCCGCCCGGCAGGCAATGTAAAGATCAGGCCATCATTATAGACGCCCAGGTCATTGTTTGCGACGCCTCCGTGTACGTAGACCCTTGTTCCCGGAGGGAGGACCAGTGTACACGAATCAATAAACAGGGTCCCGTAAATCACATAAGGCCGGGGATCATCCCATACAACCTCTTCCAGGTCGCATGAGAGCACCCCGATGCTATTTTGAAAAAACCTGTTGGGAATATAATTGGCATTTTGCCCCCACGCTTCAAGCCTGACTGACTGGATGTTACCATTTGTCTCGAAAACCACCTGCTCTTCTACAACGAACGGACTTTCTGACAAAGGTTCATCGGGGTCTATGGTCACCTCGGCAAACACGTAGACACTGTCAATGGCCCCGATCTCGAATGGACCAACGTCCTGCCCATCCAGTCCGTCCACGTTCAACCTGAACCTGGATTGCTCGCCCAATTGCAGGTAGGCACGATCCACACGGATGGGAAGGGCATGCGGATTATAGACCTTGAATGACCGTGTCGCCGATCCAAGTTCCGTAAAAACCGTATCAAACCGGAGGGTATCAAGGGAAAAGGAAAGGCTGGCATCCTGGTCCGTGATGAATTGTTCTTTGTAGCAACTCCCAAAGAGGACAGAAAATCCAATACTGGCAACCAGCAGCAGGTAAATCGGTATGTAATGTTGTATTTTTTTCATCCGGAATCGCACAGCCAGGGGAATCGTAAAAATATGCGCAAAGTTATCTTTTCTCCTTACAAACGAAAGCTGATCACAGTGTATTCTGTGCAACCTGCAAGGCACTTTTTTCATTGCATTTTACCTCAATTCAAATACCTTTAACCTCCTGATGGCAGAGCGGCAAGAAGATATCAGGAGACGGATTGTGATCGATGTGATCATGCCTGCATACAATGAGGAAGAGAGCATCCAAAAAGTGATCGGCTCATTGCCGGGCGAACTGGTCAGGGAGATCATCGTGTGCAACAACGGGAGCACTGACCGCACTGCCCAAAGGGCTTTGTCTGCCGGTGCCACCGTATTGTTCATCGAAGAAAAGGGATATGGCATTGCCTGTCTAAACGGCATCGAATATATCCGCAGTAAACCCGAGGACAAGCATCCGGAAATCGTGGTCTTTATTGATGCGGATTTTTCTGATTTCCCGGAGGAACTCCCGCATCTCATTGGCCCGATCCTGAATGAGGATATGGACCTGGTCATCGGATCCCGTGCTTTGGGCAACAATGAAAAAGGGGCCATGATGCCACAGCAGATCTTCGGCAACTGGCTGGCCACCTCCCTGATCAGGCGAATCTATGGGTATGCCTTTACGGACCTCGGACCATTCAGGGCTGTCAAGTGGTCATCCCTGCTTGCAATGGGCATGCAGGACAGAAATTACGGCTGGACTGTTGAAATGCAGGTGAGGGCCGCAAAGCTGGGCATGAAATGCACGGAGGTGCCGGTCAGCTACAGGAAGCGGATTGGAAAATCGAAGGTGAGCGGCACGATCAAAGGGTCGGTGCTGGCAGGTCAAAAAATCCTGTGGACAATTTTTAAATTGATATGACGGATATCTCAACGCATATGGTTACCATCGCTGGATATGTGGTTTTAGGCGTATACCTTGCCGCTTTGATTTTCATCACACTTTTCTGCCTGTCACAGTTTCACCTGCTCTATCTGTATGAAACGAAAGGTCGTAAGGACGCGGACAAACCCTGCCCCGGGAAGCTTTCCGGATATCCCCTGGTCACCATCCAGCTTCCGCTGTACAATGAAATGTACGTTGCAGAACGGTTGATCGACAACATCACCCGGCTTGATTATCCAAAGGACCGGTTTGAGATCCACATTCTCGATGACAGCACAGATGAAACAGTCGAAATCGTAAAAAGGAAGGTCCGGGCATGCCAGGCTGATGGATTCCGGATTGCGCACATCAGGCGCAGTGACAGGGAAGGTTTCAAGGCTGGGGCGCTGAGGGACGGGATGAGATATGCTAACGGCGAATTCATCGCCATCTTTGACGCGGATTTTCTGCCACAGCGTGATTTCCTCATGAAAACGCTCCCGTGCTTTACCGACCAGGAGGTGGGTGTGGTCCAGACGAGGTGGGAACACCTTAATGAAAGTTATTCCCTCATCACGCGGTTGCAGGCATTCCAGCTTAATGTCCACTTTTCGGTGGAGCAGACAGGCAGGCAGGCCGCACGGTATTTTCTCCAGTTTAACGGGACAGGCGGGATCTGGCGCAGGAAGACCATAGAGGATGCAGGCGGATGGGAGGCCGATACCCTCACGGAGGACCTGGACCTCTCGATCAGGGCGCAAATGAGAGGATGGAAGATCGTGTATCGTGAAGATGTCGGCTCCCCGGCTGAACTTCCCGCAGAAATGAATGGCCTGAAATCCCAGCAGTTTCGCTGGATGAAAGGTGGTGCCGAGACAGCAAAGAAAATGTTACCCAGGGTTTGGAAAGCACCTCTCCCCTTGTGGCTGAAAATTCAAACGACCATCCACCTATTGTCCAGCAGCATTTTCGTTTTTGTATTTCTCATCGGGCTGTTGAGCGTACCTGCACTTTTCCTCGTTGATCCGCTTGGATTCGATCAGCGCTATTTTGCGATTTTCCTTTCTGGTCTGCTGACGATCGGGGCCGTCTATTATGCGGCAAATGCACGTTTAACCTGGCCAAATGACGGGATCCTGAAACGCATCATCAAATTCCTCATCCTGTTCCCGGTCTTCCTTTCCCTTTCCATGGGCATGAGCCTGCACAACACGGTTGCGGTCATCCAGGGCTACCTGGGAAAACAGTCCCCTTTTGTGCGGACGCCCAAATTCAATATCAGCGGCCTGGCTGATACGATCAGGCAAAAGAAATACGTCGCAAGGAAGATCCCCTGGACCACAGTCCTGGAAGGAATCCTGTCGCTCTATTTTTTTGGAGCTATCCTCGCAGGTATTTACTTCCAGCATACAGCACTGATCCTCTTTCATTTTCTCCTGATGATCGGGTACGCTTCGATTTCCATCTATTCGATCAGGCACGCTCAATTGAAATGAATCGGCTCGGAAACATCCTGTCAGCCTTGATCATGTCGGCCGGCATCCTGGTTGTGATGGCTACAGAAAGGACAATCTTCCCGGCCCTTCTTTTGGCGTACAGTGGTGCATTTATCGTGTATTACCTGGTTGTGAGCGACCCGGAAAATGAAAGTGCGGTCACGTTCTGGATCCCTGTAGCAATCCTGTTGCGGATGTTGACCCTGGTCTTTTTTCCGAATCTTTCTGATGACATTTACCGGTTTATCTGGGATGGTGGCTTGACAGCAAACGGGCTCAACCCATACCTGTATACACCATCCACGGTACTTGCCGGGGAAGGTTCGCAAGTGATCCACGCGCCGGAGCTCTTCAGCCTGTTGAACTCTCCGGATTACTACACAATATACCCCCCGTTCTGCCAGTTCCTTTTCTGGTTGGGGGCTGCACTGTTCAAGGGGCACTGGTTTGCCCAGGCGGCATTCCTGAAGGGCTCGATCCTCCTTGCAGAGATGGGGTCAATTGCCTTCATTTTCCAGATCCTGAAAAAACTGAACAAACCCGCCCGCTGGGTGCTCATCTATGCGCTCAATCCGCTTGTCATCGTCGAGCTGACCGGGAATGCACATTTTGAAGGATGGATGATCTTTTTCTTGCTGGCCTCGTATTATGCATACCTGGTGAACAGGCCTTTCGCTGGTGGATTTTTTCTGGGTTTGGGTATCCTTGCAAAACTGATTCCTGCGATCTTTTTCCCCTTCCTGATCAAAAGGCTTGGATGGCGCGGGATCCTGCTTTCATGTGCCGGAACACTTGGCATTATTTCGATCGCAATCCTCCCGTTCATACAAGATTCCATTGCAGAAACAACAGGCAGCAGCCTGGGACTGTATTTTCAAAAATTCGAATTTAACGCGAGTTTATATTATGTGCTCCGCTGGATCATCGGAATAGCCGCTGGTTTTAACCCGATCGCCTATCTTGGCCCTTCTCTGGCGATCCTGTTTGCCGCTATTGTCATCTGGTTTTCCGCAAGTGAAAAGAAGCCAGGTTGGCATCAGCTACCTGCTCTGGTGGTCCTCCTTCTTTCCCTCTATTTCTTTCTGAGTACAACCGTCCATCCATGGTATATCTGCACCATTGTGGCATTTGCGTCCCTGACCAACATCCGTTTCCCCATTTTGTGGAGTTACCTGATCTTCTCTACCTATATCTCTTATACGACACCCATCTACAATGAAAACATGTGGATTGTCCTGATCGAATATGCAGCCCTGGCAGGCTTCATTCTATTTGAATACCATTCCGGTAAAACAGAAATATCATATTTCGTTCAGAAGAGTAATTAAAAAGGGCACTGTCCGGATGAACAGCGCCCTTTGAATATCATTTCATTCTGCTTAATAGGACCAGAGATCATGTTCCCAGTTAAAAATCTCCCTCTTGATCCGCTCGGATTCCATCAGTCGATCTACACCATTCTCAGGAAATATATCCTTCAACCTGACATCCAGCACATTGCTCTGCTTGTAGATGTATGAAGAGAACTTCCTCTGCTCAAACAGGTCATACCAGGTCAACGCAGAAGCATCATTGTAGTCGTTGAAGACGCGATGTCTCGCCAGTTCATCCCTGACCTCGGGGTAATACACCCAGAACAAAGGGATCTCGTAGAGGAACAGGCCCGTCTCATCATCATATACATCCTTGTAGGGTGCAAATCCGAGAATGCGCACGCCCATCGTTGAGGTCTCTTCATCAAAATACCAAATCTCCTTGATCCGCCACCTCTTGATATCACTCGGGTTAACCGGGTTGCTGGTCACCTTTACTTGCTCTTCATACGTCTCCGGATCAATGACGAGTGAAGTATCCATGACAATCAGCTTGGCCAGCACTTCATCCGGTGTCAGCATTTCCTTGAACTTTTCATCCTGAAACACCTTGATCTCACCACTAGTTGCTGCATCGGAGATGATTGAGAAGAACGGTTTCTCCGGATATTGAAATGGAAGGTTCAATTTTTCCCGCACATCGACGACCCTCCAGATCCGTTTCTCCCAGGGAATATCAGCTTCCCTGATCGGTTCGTAAGGGAGCACGCGATTTTCGAAGATCAGGCGCTTCTTCACAATGTCATCGATATACTTCTCTTCCATTGGCACACTACTTTCCGTAATGATGCTTTCGGCCTCTTGCCCAAGGGCATATGCACTGATCAGCATTCCACATAATCCCAGAAGAAACCCTCTTAAAATTTTCATGATCTAATCGTTTAAATCCGCTATTATTTTATTCTGAATACAAGCGTGTTGATGTTCCGCGGAGCGACATCACCAGGGCATTCCGCTTTCACATTATCAAAGTAATACACATCCCCTGGCTTGGCAAGGTCAACAAGCCTCCTGGCTTCTCCACCATAACGCCCACCCGGGTTGACTGCTTCGCGGGCATCCTGCCTTTTCGGTACATAAACAAGTTTGAATCCTTTGATCTGGCAATTTGCCTCAAAGTCGAAGTTGTCCAGGAATGCACCCAGACCTCCCTGAGCCTTGAACGTACCAGAAGGCATCGAACCTCCGTTTGAGGTACTCAGTCGGGCTTCCGGGTTTGGAATCCTTTTCACACGAAACTCACGTGACTCCTTCAAGCCCGGAGCAGTCACATTGATCAGGGCCCTTTCATTGGACTTGGTCGGTGTTTTGACACGGACTGTAAATGTCCCGTCTGCATTTTTCGAGATGGTTCCACCACCTGGACCGCTCATACTGACCTGAACCTGGTTTGAAGGCACACCGGCAGCTGAAATCTCAACCGGGTTTTCTACACCGATATAAAACACATTCATCTTGGTTGGTGAAACTGTTACAGACCTTTCACCTACTTCATATTCATAGTCAGATGTATATGTTTTGACTTCGTTTGTAACGGGATTTGTCACACGGGCAGTGGCAGTGTACTTTTTCACACCAAGCGTTGTTGGAGATTGTGACCATGTAGCTTTTCCGTCCTGCACATTCAGGGCCTGTCCATTCACTGATATCGATACTTTCGTCCCGGACTTGCTTGAAGCCGCAGCCCCCAGGGAAAGCTCGGTTTCATATGTTTCCCCCTTGATGATATAGGACTTTTTCGGAGCAGAGATCACGATAAACTCGTCCAGTACAACGGAAGAGTCTGTGCCTACTTTCTGCAACAGGTAATTCAGCACTTCACTTTCCGTGGCTTTTGCATCATTAATGAATTTATTCAGGATCGGAAGTGTCGCCTGGAGCGGCATCTGCCTGAAATTGTATGCTGTCCAGGACCTTTTTGCCTTCTCCTTTGTTGCCTTCCATGAATCATCATCAACAACCAGCTGGGTTTCCACGTCATCACTGTCCGCTTCATCTACAAAAGAGAGAAACTTGTCATGGGTTTCCTGGATCTTTTCTTTCAGCTCAGGGCCCTTTGGAGGGACCCCGTCATCACCCGTTACCAGGTAACGCGTTGTAATGTCCTTGTTTTTTTCACCCTTCAATTTTTTTACGCCCTGGTAAACGACGTAATCGTCATCATCGACAGTTCCGTTCTTGTTTCCGGTCTGGTCAATCATGTAATCGATGATCTCCTGCACATAATCCGTAAATTCTGCTGAGGTTTGACGAACGCCATCAATCCTGTCCGCATATTTCTGGAGTTCAGGTTTTTTCTTCGCCCCTTTACGGATCAGGGCGGGTATGTCATCGTTGGAATAATCATAGGCTTCTGAAGATTTCTTCAGGCCTGAATCCACGACCTTGAAGGCGTTGAAGATCTCCGCAGAAACATTGAGTGCCAGAAGAGCTGTCAGTACCAGATACATGATATTGATCATCAACTGTCTGGGCTCCTTAGGTATTGCCATTCTATTTTAGTTTTTTATTCTTGTGATAAATCCTTGGTTTCCGCTCTTTACGACTTGCCACCAGTCATCGCTGTGAGGACATTGCCGTACACTGCATTCAAACCTTTGAGGTTATCATTCAATGCGGATATCTCGTTTTTGTATTGAACGGCATCTTCAACAGTATCGCCAAGTTCGGTCATTGCCTGGTTCAACCTTTCAAAGGATTCCCTGGATTGAACGACATTCTGGTATACCTCATTCACACCCGTAATATTTGCATTCAGGGTGGACAGGTTCGCTTTGTAGGCTTTCGTCTCATCCACTGTCTCACCGAGTTCAGCGATCGCCTGGTTCATCCGGTCATAAAAATTCCCCATGGATTTGATCTGGTCCGACGTCTGGCTGAAATCGACTTCCTGGAGGGCCTTGAGGGAACTGAGGCTTTTGGACATTGTCTGCAATTCTGCAAGCATTCCGCCGAGTGAATTCTCGACTGTAACTGCATTAAGCGGCCTTCTGTCGTCCTCAACAGGGCCTTCTGAAAGTGGTGTAAGTTTGGCATTGTATGTGTCCAGGCCCGGGTAAAGTTTCTCCCAGTAATAATCCTTTTCAGGCGGGATCACACCCAACAAGAAAAACAGGAATGCTTCTGTCATCAAACCGACCGTGATCGCAGTTCCACCCCATGGTTCGCTATTGATTTTTCCAAGCGCACCAATCATCACGATAGATGCACCCACCCCGATCACGAGGTTTTTAAAGTACTTGAATCCTTTTGACTTAAGAATACTCATCTCTGATTACCGATTTTAGAAATTAATGAAATTAAGAAAGCACATCAGTGCCCTTCGGGTCATTCCCGTTTTAAGAATACAATCTGAATATTTGTCCTTGTTGAAACATTTCGTCATCCGGGGGGATCTGCTCATGCATCTGTCTTTGTTCCCTGGGCTGACCGGTCATCCACCATTAATTACTCAAATCATTGATGGATCTGCCCAGGAAAGTCAATGCACAACGAAATCCGATATAGGATTTTGTAGTGTCCTGGTATTCCCAGTGACGTGTACCCGTCTGCAGGTAATACATCACATCCTTCCAGGAACCTCCCCTGATCACCTTTCTCTTGAACGCTTCCGGATCATCATCCTTTGCATCATACTTGACATCCGGGTTCATGTCATGCACAAACTCATGTGCATTTTCAAAGAAAGCGGTCTCAGTCCATTCGGAAACATTGCCTGCCATGCAGTACAATCCATAATCATTTGGAAAGTAAGCATCCGCCTTTACTGTATGGAACCCACCATCTTCAGGGTAGTTACCCCTGCCCGGCTTGAAGTTCGCAAGCAGGCATCCTTTACCATTGCGTACATAAGGACCTCCCCATGGGTATGGAGACAGGTCATGGCCTCCCCTGGAGGCGTATTCCCATTCATGCTCCGTTGGAAGCCTGAATTCCTCTGTATTCGGTTCATCCGGACGGTAGTCATTCCACATTTTTGTCCGCCAGTTGCAGAATGCTTTTGCCATCTTCCAGTTCACACCTACAACGGGGTAGTCATCGAAAGCCGGATGCCAGAAATAATTTCTTGTGTGGGGTTCATTATAAGAGTATGTGTAATCCCGGATCCAGGCGAGGGTGTCGGGATAGATGGCCACTTCTTCCTTGTTGATGATGTTGCTGCGTGCACCCAGGTTGCCCCTGGAGGCTGCTTGCTTCCAGTCTTTCCATTCATATTCGTAGACCAGCTTGCGGGTATCGAGTTCACGCTTGCCGGCAAACACATCATCACCCTGGAAGAACATGTCCTCAAGGGTTTCATCCTCCCAGTCGATATCCCATGTCCAGTCTATGGATTCGTTGCCATAATAATCTTCTTCAAAGTGATCCAACATCACGTGTGCAATGGAATCGCGGACGTAATTGACAAACTGCCTGTACTCATTGTTCGTAATTTCAGTTTCGTCCATGAAGAAACCGACGACAGACACCTGCTTCGGACGTTGCAAGAAAGAATTAAAGATATCCTGGTCCGACTGCCCGATATGGAGTGTCCCTGTAGGAACATAAACCATTCCGTAGGGGTTGATCGATTTCCACTTGGGCCTGTCAACCACACCAATGAGTTGCCCTGTATCATTGCTACCGCATGAAGAAAATAGGATGGGTAGCGCCACAAAACCCAAAAAAATGAATGCAAATTTTTTCATGTTCCTCTTGATAAATCCGAATTTGAAGAAGCTAAAGCCGCAAAGATAATGCTTTGAGGCGATTTCAAAAATTAAGTTTTCGAATATTAAACTTACCAACACATTTTATGCCAATCGATTCCTAAACGAGAATTTAATCCGGCATATTTTAATCGCTTTTATTTTTTAACACTTGACAGTCCCGCGATTTGAAAATCTGTCCCTTTGGTGGCATCATATCTTGATTTTGTGCATTTGAAACAAATTGATATCCAAAAGATTGGACACCTGCAGGTCAAGAAGTTATGCCTTTACTTAATCATAAAAGCGTGGATTATAGATGACCCTTGGTGGCAATCCTGTACCGATGAGCTTGTTCAGGTTGTAGTTCAGCACAATTTCATGGGTCCCAGACGAAACAGACTGTAAGGGGGACAAGGTCCAGTCATAGGCATACGCGAGGCTGAATTGTTCAGATATTTTCAATCCTGCCATGATGATCACGGCATCAAATGAATTCTTGTTGTATCCCCTGAATCCGACTCCTGCCGTCAGAAATTCATCGTACACGGCACGAAGCAGTAATTCGATCTGGGTTTCCCTCAAATCGGATTTCACAAACAGGGTGGGATATAGATTTACATAATCAAAGGACTCTATGAAGTATTCAAAAAACGCATTGAATTCCTGCCTTGGCTTAAACCGGACCGCATCACCCAGGTTCACCTCCCCGGTCGTGAACCGTGTTGTCGCAATGCCGAAATCGAAATAATCCCCGGCAAAGTAGAGGCCAAGGTCAAAGCTGGGGACCAATCCTCGCACCACTGAGTTGGGCAGATTGGGATCCCGGTGGTCGATCTGCCCCTCATAATCGCCATCGATCGTACGCAGGATCGTCCCGTCAAATGTTTTCTGGTAGATCCCCCCCCTCAATCCGAGCGAAAAGAGCCCGAAATCTGTTTCATACACATAATTATAGGAAATCCCCAGGCTCAGGTTTTTCTCCGCTCCGATCGATTCATTTGACAATGAGATACCGAATGCGCCATTCAGGAGATAGAAAGGCATGTGTGCATTGAGATGCTGCTGCCTTGGATTGCCCGGCAGATTTTCCCATTGCGTACGGTATGCCCCGTTGATGCTTAATGAGGCGTCCATCCCTGCATATCCCGGATTGAACTGGTACCTGTTGAGCATCTGGAGACTGTACTGCTGACCCTGCTGTGCCATACAGGGCAGAAGCCAGAAAATGCTCAACAATGTCAGGAGTTCCCTCATATTGAAAAATCATAAAATCCTTCCAGGACGTGCAATGCTTCTTTAGCCGTTTCCACTGGCTGTTGGCATTGAAAGTCCTGGCAAATATAGATCAGGGTCTTGTCGTCACGGTGCCTTCCTGCAAGTAGCGGAACCCCTTCAACCTCATGTGCAGATACCACCCATGTAAAACTGTGGACTCCCTGACCCAACAATGCAAGGCTGTAATCAATCGCATCTTCTCCGATGATCACGACCTCAGCATTCAATTTTTTCTGCTGGATCCAGACATCCAGCCAGTATGGAAATGCCCTTGGATATTTCCTGATCGACTCTTCCATCCTGGTCACCATTGAAACCGACAATTCACTCCAGTCCGGCAAATCAAAAATCTTCCCCAGATGCCAGAGATTCTCTGCCATTACAGCATTGCCGGAAGGCAGGGCATTATCATACAATTCTATCTTCCGGACGACAGCGTCACTGTCTTCTTCCGTAAAGTAGAATAATTTGTCCGAACTGGCAAGGAAATGCGAAAGGACAAATTCGGTAAGTCGCCTTGCTTGCATGAGCAACTCGAACTCCCCTGTTACCTGGTGGAGTGCGATCGCGGCCCGGATCAGAAAAGCATAATCATCAAGGAAACCTTCCTGCCCCATCTTTCCATCTGCCAGGTGGTACAGCCGGCCTGTCTCCGGATCCAGGCTCATGTCCGATACATTGTCATAGAGGCCAACTGCAGCCCTTCTGACTGCCATATCGCCGGTTGCCGCGTATCCATCGACCAACCCCTTGATCAACAAGGCGTTCCAGCTCACGATGCATTTGTTGTCCAGCCCGGGGGGGATACGCTTTTGCCTTCTTGCATAGAGGATTGCCCTGGCATCATCCAATTGTTGTTTGAAAACTGCCGGATCAAGACCCTCTCCGGTAGCAAACTCACCTGGCCTTTTTTGAGGGAAAAGGATATTTGTCCCTTCCCAGTTACCTGCCTCTGTGACCTGGTAATACTTGCTGACCAATGGACCGGTCGCCCCTAAAAATGATTCCAGCTCCTTTTTCTGCCAGACATAAAACTTTCCCTCGACCCCTTCAGAGTCGGCATCATAGGCCGCATAGTACAGACCGCCAGGGGATTGCATTTCACGGTTCAGAAAGGCGACAGTCTCTTCGACCACATTCCTGTAAAAGGGGTCTTTCGACAAGGTGTAAGCAAGTGAATAACAGGAAAGCAGGAGGGCATTGTCATAGAGCATCTTTTCGAAATGAGGCACATGCCATTTGGCATCCACGGAATACCGTGCAAAACCACCGCCGATCTGGTCGTAAATGCCACCTGTTGCCATCCTTTCCAGCGTGAAAAGGAAGTGACTGAAATATGATCCCGTGCGATTTTGCATCCCGAAAGTGGCGATGTTCCTCAGCATCATGGTAGATGGAAACTTCGGAGCCCCGCCGATTCCGCCGTACTGCTCGTCAAACAACTGCCTGACTTTCGAGAAAACACCTGACATCGTCTGGACAAGATCTTTCGGGCCCATAGCCGGGCCAATCCTGTCAGCAAGGAATTGATGGTGTCCTTTTCCGATCGCCTCAATCAATCTGTCTGCCTGCTCCTCGACCTCACCCCTTCGATCCTCGAAGATGCGATGGATATGGAGGAGGATCTGTTCCCAGGAAGGACGGTTGTATGCCGGGCGGGGCGGAAAATAAGTCCCGCCGTAGAATGGTTTTTTATCAGGCGTCAGGAAGACATTCAGGGGCCAGCCGCCGGAGACACCAAGGTACTGTACGGCATCCATATAGACCTGATCCACATCCGGGCGTTCTTCCCTGTCCACCTTGATGTTGACGAAAAATTCATTCATCATCCGGGCGGTCGCTTCATCCTCGAAAGATTCCCGTTCCATGACGTGGCACCAATGGCATGTGGAATACCCGATGCTGACCAGGACAGGTTTATGTTCCTTCCTTGCCTTCTCAAATGCTTCCTCTCCCCAGGGGTACCAGTCGACCGGGTTTGAGGCATGCTGAAGAAGGTATGGACTGGATTCGTATTGAAGACGGTTCATATGTCAATGAACAACCCATCATAGCCGAGGTTCACACCTTCGGGAAGAGTTTTATCAATATCCTGGTGGAGTCCCATATGGTGGCTGATGTGCGTCAGATAGGTCTTTTCAGGCTGGAGTATTTCGATGAGTTGAAGAGCCTCTTCCAGGTTCATGTGTGAGTGGTGGGGCCTGTGGTGCAATGCACTCACAAACAGGTATTTCAAACCGTACAGCTTATCAATCTCTGTTTCCGGGATGGATTTCACATCGGACAGATAGGCAATGCTTCTGGTCCTGAAGCCGAGAATGGGAAGCGTGCCATGCATGATCCGGATCGGCTGGATCCGGAATCCCCCAACCTTCAAAGGTTCTGTCGAGATTTCATGCAGCGTCAGCCTTGGTTTGCCCGGATAGTCGTAATGGGCATCAAAAATATATCCGAAAGACTGCCTGAGCTGCTTGCACACGCGGGGCTCTGCAAGGATCGGGATCGTCTTCCGGTGGAGGAAGTTGATCGGCCTGAGGTCATCGATGCCAGCCACATGGTCATTGTGCTCGTGTGTCATCAGGACGGCATGGACATCCGTGATTTGTGCGCGGAGCAGCTGTGCCCTCAGGTCCGGTCCCGTATCAATGAGGATGCTGGTTTCGCCATCGGTCATCCAGGCGGCATTCCGCAACCGGTTATCTCTTGGGTCAGTCGACAAGCAGACTTCACATTGACATCCGACGACAGGGACACCCTGGGAGGTTCCTGTGCCGAGCAACTGAAATTTGAATGAACCTGTCAATCCGTATCCACATTTGCAAAGAGGCCTTCCCGGGAAGCAGTCTTTCGGACTTTCAATAGCGTATTTGCATTTTCTTCGGAAAGGCCATCGGGTTGGATGTCCAGCTTGTCGAGGATTTCCACAAGTACCTGTGCCCGGCCGTCCGTGTCAAAAAACTTGTTGATCACGATAATATCCTTTTCATCCACGATGCAATAGCCGGACTGGAAATTTCCCTTTTCATACCTGATCTTGAAGGAAAGCTCCTGGTAGATTTCCTCGATCTTCCTCAGCATGGTTCGTGAGTATTTGGCCATATTATCCGTTATTTGCCCTACAAATAAAAGCGGAAGCAGATAAAATACCAACAAATGAGAAAAAATTTGCATTTGATTTTGGCCCTGATCGCAGTTTGCTTCCTTTTTCAGGATGCCCGGGCACAGGAGAGGCGATTTAACGCCGGCTTGATCGCCGGCCTGAATGCTTCACAGATTGATGGCGACCAGCTCGCCGGTTTCAACCGGATCGGCATTACAGCGGGGATCCGGGGGAGTGCGGTGTTGAGCGAACGGTTTGATCTCAATGTAGAAATGCTGTACAGCCAGCGCGGCAGCCGGCCGGATATCTTCAATGCCCTGCTTGAGCCTGATATCAACATTTCGCTCCAATATGCTGAAGTTCCTGTATACCTCGGTTTTTATGACTGGAAGAAAGATGATTACTATAAGGTTAAAGTCCATGGCGGGATCAGTTATGGTCGGCTCATCAAAGCCTCCACCCTGGATGCCTACGTGGATGACCAGGTTGATCTCGAGGATCTATCAGATGCATTCAACAGTAATGACCTGTCCTGGATCATCGGCGCCTCTATCTTTTTTTCGCGCCATTTTGGGATGACACTCCGGTACACGCGATTCATCAATAAACTGTTCAATCCAGCTAAAGCCGGGATCAATGGTCCTGCCCTGAGGAGTTATTTCCTTACCTTTAGATTTGAGTACAACTTTTAACGAATGCGCATGAAAATCCGTGATGCCTGCTTGTGTTTGGTTGGCCTGTTCATGATTGCAGCCTGCCAGGCAAACAGTTCTTCAGAAGATAACCAGGATGGCCGTGACACACGACAGTCAATGCCGGCAGTCCAACCTGAAACACCCGGAAGTATCACCGTGGAGGAAATGAAGAGGATCTACGACTCCTGCGACTATGTGGATGTCATCTTCTATGAAAGCTCTGTGAGTATGAGCCAGACCGATCAGTCAGGCATCAGGCGAACCATCCAGTTTGTATCCACCAGGCCTGCGACGACGAATCCCGGATGCAGTCCCATCGGACGGATCAGTTTTATGATAGCGGGAAATATTGTCACAGAAGCAGATATCTACATGGGCGAAGGATGCAACTATTTTTCTTTCCTGCGGAATGGCAATGTCTATGCTGTCAATGAAATGACCCCGGACGGCATCCGGCTCTTCTCCAAATTCCTGCAGGCAGAACCCCCGGGTAATGGATGATCACCGGACAATAAATGACCGGCTGGCAGTGATTGACCTGGGCACGAACACCTTTCACTTGCTGATCGTGGACCTGGAACCGGCCACACATTCCTGGAAAGAAATCGTGCGTGAACGCGTATATGTCAAACTTGGTGAAGGAGGACTTGAAACCATCGCACCGGCAGCATCCCGGCGTGCCATTGAGACAATGAAAAAATACCGGCAAAAATGTGATCAATTCCAGGTAAACAGGATCATTGCGACGGGCACGGCATGCCTGAGGACAGCCCTCAACGCCCCGGACCTCATCCGGGAAGTCAAGGACGAAACCGGCATCCATATCGATGTCATTTCCGGTGAGCGCGAAGCCACCCTCATAGCCAGCGGGATCATCCTGTCCCTGCACGAGATCAAAAACCCCTTCCTGATCATGGACATCGGAGGGGGGAGCGTTGAATTCATCCTCTGTGACCAGGATGAAAAGATCCTGTTCTCAAAAAGTTATCCGATCGGTGTGGCCCTGCTGTTTCATCAATACCACCGCCATGACCCGATATCTGTCGATGACCTGGATACGATAGAGCGCATGCTTGAACAAACTCTTGGTGACCTCATTTCGGTGTGCCGTCCGATTCCCTTGCTGGATCTCGTCGGATCGAGCGGTACATTTGAGGTGCTCAGCGAAGTACTTGCCGTAAATCACCCGAATCCGCATGTTTCTGAAGTGTCCCCGGCATCATTTTACCCGTTTTATAAAAAAGTTCTGCACACCCATTATGAAGAACGGCTCGCCATGCCGGAAATACCGGATACCCGTGCAGACCTGATCGTGGTGGCGCTCTTCCTGATCAACTTCATCCTTACCCGGTTCACCTTCCATAAAATCATCGTTTCGGAATATGCCCTGAAGGAGGGAATCATCAAAGTGGTCCTGGATGAATCAAAATAATTTTTAGGCCTATCTAAAAAATTCATTTGATCTGGTTAAATTTGTGCCAAACAACAGGGGTTCTTTTATCGTGATATGAGCATCTATGAAATTCTGCACGAAGTTTGGGCGGTCCGGGCACTGATCGCATCAAGCCTGGTTGGGATCATGTGCGGCATCCTGGGTGCATTCATTGTATTGCGCAATATGTCCATGATCGGGGATGCGCTGTCCCATGCGATCCTGCCAGGTGTTGTGGTCGCATTTATTGTATTCGGATACAGCAGTTTCGGTTTTTTCCTGGGGGCGGTTATTGCAGGGCTTCTTGCTGCCATCGGGATCACCTGGATCCAGCAGAACATCAAAACCAAAAATGATGCTGCTATCGGGATCGTGTTCACGGCCATGTTCTCACTCGGTGTGATCGGGATATCCCGGGTCAGTAAATCCGGGGGTGTCCATTTGGACCTGAAGGATTTTTTATTCGGTAATATCCTCGGGGTATCCGACCAGGACCTGGTCATGACAACCATTGTCGCAGTTGCGGTTGTGCTGAGCATTATCCTCTTGTACAGGTACCTGTTCATCAGCACATTCCAGCCAGTGATCGCCCGTACCATGGGCATTTCGGTGAATGCCATTCACTATTTCCTGATGTTGCTTCTGTCTTTCACCGTTGTCGCATCCCTTCAAACGGTGGGTGTCATACTTGTTGTAGCAATGCTGATCACCCCGGCATCGACGGCTTTGCTCATTTCCGACAAGCTGAAGAACGTACTCTGGATATCGGGCCTTGTCGGACTGGTATCGGCGGTCCTGGGATTGTACGCTGCGATTCAGCTGGACACAACACCTGGACCGGCCATGGCCGTTTGTGCAACCCTGATCTACCTCCTCATGGCCCTGGTGGCGCCAAAAAACGGAATGTTGTCCAAATACCTGGTGCGCAGGCGGACCAGGATCAAGATCCTGCGTGAAGACATCCTCAAACAGGCCTTCAAACTCGACATCCGGAACAACCTGACCCCTGAAGGTCTGGCAGAAAAGGTTCATCTACCCGTCCGTAAACTCAGAAGCCATCTGGGTATTCTGGAAGCTGAAGGATTGGTCAGTTTCAAGGATGAAAAAATTTTCCTGGAACGGAAAGGGAAACAAAAGGCAAACAGGCTCGTCCGGGCCCACCGGCTCTGGGAAAGTTACCTGGTCAGGCAAATGGGGCTGACAGAGGAACAGATCCATGATGATGCTGAAAGATATGAACATCTCCTGACGGAGGAACTGCTGGATGAAATGGACAGGGAACTCGGGTTTCCCGGAATGGACCCGCACGGGTCGCCGATCCCTTCAAAAAGCATTCAGCCGACCATGGCCCTGAGTGACCTGGTTGTCGGCCAGACAGCACAAATCACCGCAAGGCAGCCTGGAGAAGAAGTCACACATGAACTCTGGAAAATGGGGCTGCTCCCGGCCACACAATTCCATTTCAGGGAAATGAATGACCGTGAAATGATGATCGAATCGGAAGGCAAACAATTCAGGATCCCCGTTCAACTGGCGAAGCGGATCAGTGTTGAAAAGAACTGAATCACTCCTCCTCCCCCATTTGGTTTTCAGCATGGAGCTTGTCAAAGAGGTTGTTCAGGCGATACATCTCGTCCAGTGTATCGTCCATGAAAAACTCGAGTTCCGGGATCCGGCGGATATGTTTCCGCACCCTGTGACCCAGAGCCTGCTTCAGATGTGTATGGTCTTCGAGCATGGAAAGCAAAACCTCCTGCTTGTTCTCCGTATTATAGATCGACAAATAGATCTTCGCAATTCCGAGATCTGGAGACATCACTACGTTTGTGACGGTAACGAGTGCTTGATCGTAAATATACCTCCCCTCCTGCTGGAGGACTGTACTGAAGTTGCGGCGAATCAACTCCCCGACTTGTTTCTGTCTCTTCGTTTCCATGAATCGAGGTTTTTCTCCATACAATGATACGAATCTGATCGGATTCATGTATCCCTTTCATACAAGGCAATACCTGTAAACGCTTTTTCCTAATTTTGTTTCAACCAAATCCGTGCTTTTGTGCCTACCGGTACCGATTTCCTTTCCAGCCCGATCGAATATCTCAAAGGGGTTGGCCCGACGAAAGGGGAACTCCTCAAACAGGAATTCGGAATCCACACATTCAGGGATTTGCTCCACGATTTTCCCTTCAGGTATATCGATAAAACAAAATTCCACAAGATCCGGGATATCCACCCGCAAATGGATACCGTGCAGGTAAAGGGCTCATTCAGCCACCTGGAAGAAGTGACAACCGGAAAACGAAAGCGTCTGGTCGGACTGTTCCGTGACGATACCGGGGCCATTGAGGTCGTGTGGTTTCAGGGTATCCGCTGGATCAGGGAATTCGTCAGGGTCAATCAGCGCCATGTCCTGTACGGGAAGGTAAATGTCTTCCAGAAAAGGATCAGCCTGGTCCACCCGGAAGTCGAACTCGAGGCAACTGCCGAGGCCCGGCCAAACCTGTCGCCAGTCTACAGGAGCACTGAAAAACTTAACAGCCGCGGCCTCGATTCGAAAGGGAGGCGCAAGCTCATGTCCATGCTCCTCCAGCAAATCAAACCCGGGGACCTGCCAGAAAACCTGTCCCAATACCTCATCGAGCGATTGAAATTCGAGGACAGGTTCACCACCATGAAACACATCCACTTTCCACCGGACCAGGAGGCGCTCAACCGGGCCAGGAACCGGATCAAATTTGAAGAGCTCTTCTTCATGCAAATGGCCCTCCTGCGGACGCGAAAAAAAAGGCGGCTTTCTATCAGGGGGGCGGTATTTGAAAAGGTCGGCGCAGCATTTCTTGAATTCTACGAAAAACAACTGCCGTTCCAGCTCACCGATGCACAGAAGCGCGTCGTCAAGGAGATTCGGGCAGACCTTGGATCAGGAAAGCAGATGAACCGTTTGCTCCAGGGTGATGTCGGCAGCGGTAAAACCGTGGTTGCCGTCATGACCTGCCTGCTTGCGATCGATAACGGTTACCAGGCGTGCGTCATGGCACCAACCGAGATCCTTGCACAGCAGCATTTCCGGTCATTCGTCGACTACCTCGAACCGATCGGCATCCAGGTTGGCTTCCTGTCCGGCAGTGTCAAGGGGAAAATGAGAAAGGACGTACTTGGCCGGCTCGAAACCGGAGAATTGCATATCATGATCGGCACCCATGCGCTCATCGAGCCCAAAGTCAAATTTCAAAACCTCGGCCTTTCCATCATCGATGAACAGCACAGGTTCGGGGTGGCCCAACGGGCAAAACTTTGGCGCAAGGGGACAGTGACACCACCCCATGTGCTTGTGATGACAGCCACCCCGATCCCGCGGACCCTCGCCATGACGCTGTACGGAGACCTTGATGTGTCCGTCATCGATGAATTGCCCCCGGGCCGCAAGCTGATCAAGACGCTCCACAGGCGCGAAGCAAACCGGATGCAGGTCGTCAAATTCATGAAAACCCAAATCGCAGCCGGCAGACAAGTGTACGTGATCTATCCACTTATCGAGGAGAGTGAAAAGCTGGACCTCCAGAACCTCCAGGATGGTTATGAGGAACTCCTGTCCTATTTTCCTAAACCGGAATACCAGATCGGTGTCGTCCATGGGCGTATGTCCTCAGAAGAGAAAGATCATGAAATGCAGCGATTTGTGGACCGTAAAACCCAGATCCTTGTATCCACAACCGTCATTGAAGTGGGTGTGGATGTACCCAATGCGACGGTCATGATCATTGAGAATGCGGAGCGGTTCGGCCTTTCACAGTTACACCAGCTCAGGGGGCGCGTGGGCCGTGGCGGAAACCAGTCATGGTGTATTTTGATGACGAACTATGCCCTTTCAAAACAGGGAAAGGAAAGGATCCGGATGATGGTGCAAAGTACAAACGGATTCGAGATTGCGGAAGCCGACCTGCGGATGCGCGGACCCGGGGAGGTCATCGGCACACGACAGAGCGGAACACTGAATTTCAGGCTGGTGAATCTTGCTGAAGACACGCGGATCCTGCAAACTGCCAGGGCGATCGCTGAGCGGATCATGGACAGGGATCCGTGGCTTGAGGACCCGAAACACGACCCGATCCGGAAATACCTTGCGGCATCTTCCATTTACGGGAAAGACTGGAGCAGGATCAGCTGATACCTGAAAACGGACCTGCGGGCATAAAAGGTTTATTTATATACACCAAACACCCGGCCTGATCTAAATTCTGGGCAATTTTGTAGATCATCGGGAATTTTCCCGGGGTTTTCCGCATTAAAAACCTTAAATCGCATGCATGAAAAGAAAATATAAAATGACGGGGTGTGCCCGGTTTTTCCTGGTCATGATCATCCTCGCCCCTTTGGCCTACTTTGGGGCCAGCTATTACAAAGGTGAGGACGGCATTCAAAACATCAAAAACCTGTTTGGAATCAGGACGGAAAGTGCCCGGTCTGATGATGGGGAAACGTACCGTGGAACTGCCCGTGACCTCCAAAAAAGGGTGGATGAACTTGAAGAGGAAAACCGCAAGCTCAAGAGGGAAGTACGTGAGAAAGACGCGGAGATAAAAGCACTCAAAAAGTTAAATGGAGAATAGTCTGGGACTCTAAAAAACTCTTTCTTTGTAGCTGAATCCTAAATTCAGCAGATATGTCCCAAGTCAACATCTTAGCAAACGATGGCCTTCATGAAGACGGCATCCTTTTATTGAACGAAGCAGGCTACCAGGTGGTCACAGACCGGATCAACCAGGAAGACCTCGTCAACGAACTTCCTGCATATGATGTGATCCTGGTTCGGAGTGCCACAAAGGTACGCAAGGACCTCATTGACGCCTGCCCGAATCTGAAGATCATCGGACGTGGTGGAGTCGGACTGGACAATATTGATGTGGAGTATGCCAGGTCCAAAGGTATTGAAGTGTATAACACCCCTGCTGCATCTTCAAAATCCGTTGCCGAACTCGTCTTCGGACACCTGTTTTCATTATCCCGTTCCCTCCACCTGGCAAACAGGGAAATGCCACAACAGGGGGAATCCCAGTTCAAGGCCCTGAAGAAGCGGTATTCAAAGGGCCGGGAACTGCGGGGGAAAACATTAGGCATCATCGGCTTTGGACGCATTGGCAGGGAAGTGGCCAAGATCGGTATCGGGATGGGCATGGAGGTCATTGCCGTTGACCCTTTCATTGACAAGTCAACTATACAGCTTGACTTTGCCGGTTTTCCGGACTTCCATTTTACTGTGGATATTGAGACGGTAACCCTTGAACGCATGTTGAAAAAGGCAGATTACATTTCACTGCACATCCCAAAGCTCGACAAGCCAGTCATCTCGGAACGGGAAATCGACATGATGAAAGACGATGTCATTCTCGTGAATGCTTCACGGGGCGGGATGATCAATGAAGATTTGCTTCTCAAGTCTCTTGAAGAAGGTAAAATAGGCGGCATCGGGCTCGACGTTTTCGAAGGGGAACCAGTCCCGAAACTGGCATTGCTCAACCACCCGAACATCTCGGTATCTCCGCATATCGGGGCGTCCACGTCGGAGGCACAGGCAAATATCGGGCGGGAACTGGCAGAAAAGATCATCCAGTATTTCGGAAACTGACATACCGCGCAGGGGCTCGTCCTATCCTGCATTAGTTCATTTCCACGAACCGGGCTTATCGGGATAATTGAGGTTCCTCCAGCAATATTCATAAAATACCCCTCCCGGAATCATATCCGCACCCAGGGACCTGAGGTGGGGGGTCTCTTGCTGGCAATCAACCAGAATGAATCCTTCCCGCTCAAGTTTGCGCACAAGCGAGATGAACCCGAATTTGGAAGCATTGCTTTCATGGGAGAACATGGATTCACCAAAGAAAATCTTCCCCAGGGCTAATCCGTACAAGCCGCCGGCCAAGATCCCGTCCGGATTCCACACTTCGACGGAATGGGCATATCCGAGTTCGTATAGTGCCCTGAATGCTGAAACAACCTCCCGGTGAATCCAGGTCCCCGGCTGCCCCGGCCGTGCAATTGTCCGGCATGCGCTGATCACCTGTTCAAAATCCGTATCATAGGTGACTGTGAATTTATCCTGGTTAAAATATGGCCGCATGCTCCTGGCCACTTTCAGGCGGTCAGGAAACAGCACACACCTGGGATTCGGAAACCACCACACGGGGGGCTCGTCTTCATGGTACCAGGGGAAAATACCAAACCTGTAAGCCAGAAGAACCCGCATGGGATCCAGGTCACCACCGACAGCAATGACCCCCGAGGGCTCGGCAAGCAACGGATGTGGAAACACAAAATCCCGGTAAGGCAATTGAAATACTGGCATGGATAAATAAAAAAGACTGCACCCGGATTTTTTGCCAACCAATCAGGTGCAGTCTCGTATCAAAATACAAACGATCTTGAGATCTCTTTCAGCCTTTTACTATGTATACTTCTTCTCATGTTCGATGACAGCCGACAGGCCGCGATCGACAAGTGCATCCTTCTGCGGTTTCAATACGTCAAAAACATCGGTCTTGACAATCGCTTTTCCTTTGAAATGGATGATTAACGATAGTTGTTCAGCCTGCGCAGAAGAATGACCCAGGATCTCGGTGAAACACTCGATAACCCATTCAAAAGTATTGTAATCATCATTATACACGATCAATTGGGCAATGTCCCCCGAGTCTGTCAATTCTTCAACAAGTACATCTTCTTCTGATCCTGGACGCGCACTGTTCTTCATCACATTCAAATTTTGTTCACTACAAATCTAAGCAATCAATGCGGACAATGCCTCTTTCACTTTGACAAAATTTGGCAAATGGCCTGCATTCTCGAGCACTTCTGCATACTGGATGGTTCCGTTTTTATCCACGACAAATGCCGCCCTTTTCGATACCCCGCGCATTCCGAGTACAAAATCTTCATACAAAGCGCCGTAGGAACGGCTCGCTTCCTTGTTGAAATCAGAGATCAATGTGAAGTTGTATCCCTGTTCCTCCTTGAATTTCGCCAGGGTCATCGGGCTGTCCACCGAAATGGCCATTACTTCTGCATCGAATCCCTCGTATACAGCTAACTCATCCCGTATACTGCATAATTCCTCCGTGCATACGCTGGTAAAAGCCAGCGGGAAGAAAAGAATGACCACGTTCTTACCTTTGTAGTCTTCAAGGTTAATTTGTTCTTTCTCCGAGGAAAAGAGTGAAAAGGCGGGTGCCGTATCTCCTTTTTTCAATGTCATTTGTCTTGAGTTTAGTGATGGAATCCAGAATTTGATATCAGGCGGGAAAATTCCCTGAACGAGTATAACTATCTTCGCATCCAAACAGTTTTATAAATCGTGAAAAAAGCGTACCTGGAGCTCCATCTGGCTGTCTTCCTCTTTGGATTCACCGCGATCCTGGGGGCAGTCATTGAGATGCATACGATCTATCTGGTATGGTGGCGCGTCCTGCTGACCAGCCTGAGTCTCTGGCTACTCTTTGGGATCCATAAAAGGCTGAAGCTTGTTCCACGAAAATACATCCTGATTTTTTTGGGGATCGGTGTCCTCGTTGCAGTCCACTGGCTGACGTTTTTTGGCGCCATCAAGGCTTCCAACGCGAGTATCACACTGGTTTGCATGGCTGCCGGGAGTTTTTTCACGGCCATCCTCGAACCGCTCATCCTGCGCCACAGGATCCACTGGTTTGAGCCCCTGATGGGAGTCCTGGTCATCCCGGGGATGGCCCTGGTGGTCAACCAGACGGAACTGAGTATGATGAACGGCATCCTCCTGGGGCTGACAAGTGCACTCCTTGCTTCCATTTTTGCCATCCTGAATAAAAAATACATCAAGCGTGCAGACGAGATTACGATCTCGTGCCTGGAGATGACAAGTGCATTCCTCTTCATCTCACTTCTCCTGCCCTTTGCCGGGGCGGAACTTTCCGGTTTTTCGATCTTGCCACGCGGACAGGACCTGCTGTACCTGCTGGTCCTGGCCTTTGTCTGCACCACATTTGCCTATGTGATTGCGATGCGCGCACTGCATCATATCTCGGCATTTGCGTCCAATCTTGTCATCAACCTCGAGCCAGTGTACGGGATCATCCTGGCCTGGCTGCTCCTCCATGAGAACAAGGAACTCACCCCGGGATTCTATCTCGGTGTCGGCATCATCCTTTTTGCGGTATTTACATACCCGGTGCTAAAAAAGAAATTTCAAAAACAAATCATCTGAAAATGGATCTTGTAGACCCCCGAATAGAACAATACTGCCTTGACCACTCAGAGGAGGTGCACCCGGTGCTGTATCATCTGGAGCGCGAAACATATCTGAAAACGCTTGCTCCCCAGATGCTTTCAGGGCAACTCCAGGGAATGTTTTTGGGCGTTGTATGCCAGATGGTCCGCCCAAAGCGCATCCTTGAGGTCGGGACCTTTACCGGGTACTCTGCGATCAGCATGGCATTGGATGCGCCTGAAGATGCCCGGATTGACACGATAGAGGCAAATGAGGAAATGGAACCAATGATCCGAAAGTACATCAATAACACGGGGCTTGAGGACCGGATCACCTTGCACATCGGAGATGCACTTGAGATCATCCCGGGGCTTGAGGGACCCTACGACCTGGCATTCATCGATGCGGCAAAAACAGATTACCCCTCCTACTATGGACTGCTGATCGACAAGATGAACCCCGGTGGATTCATCCTGTCAGACAATGTGTTATGGGATGGAAAAGTTCTGGATGAAAGCGATGATGCAGAGACGCAATCGATCCGGAAATATAACAGGTTGCTTAAAGATGATCCAAGGGTGGAAGTGTTGATGCTGCCTATCCGGGACGGGATCAGCATCGCGCGGGTGGTTTGAAATGACGGATTATGGGTTGCGGGTTTAAGGTTACGGGTTTAAGGTTGCGGGTTGCGGGTTTAAGGTTACGGGTTTAAGGTTGCGGGTTGC
>JARQTN010000244.1 GCA_029976695.1 Lewinellaceae bacterium | reverse complement strand
ACCGCAACAACCCTTCCATGGTGAATGTGGGCGGCAAACAGGTGACTGAGCGGATCGCGCGTGCACGTGCGATTGTTTTTCTTGGCGGGGAGATCATGAAGAAAATGGAAGGGGATGAACTCATCTCGAAAAAAGGACCGGTGTTTCAGACCGCGATCATAGCCGGCGTGATGGGTGCGAAAAAGACGAGCGAACTCATCCCGATGTGCCACCCGATCGGCCTCGAGGATTGCCAGGTCAAGGTGGAGCAAATGGATGCCGAACGTGTCAGGATCGATTGCACAGCAAGGCTGCACGCAAAAACGGGTGTTGAAATGGAGGCGTTGACAGGGGCTTCTGTCGCCGCCCTGACGATTTACGACATGTGCAAGGCCATGTCGCACGATATCCGGATCGAGGAGGTGTGCCTGATGGAAAAACGGGGTGGCAAGAAGGATTTTATCAGGGAATGAAGGGCCAATGCATCCAGCACCATTGAACGGGTTGATCCTGACCGGCGGCAAAAGCAAGCGCATGGGTGGCGACAAGGCCGAAATCGAATACCATGGGAAACCGCAGGCCGTATACCTGCTTGAAATCCTTGAACGGATCGGCATTCCGGCATTCATCTCCTGCCGGGCGGGGGACTCGGACCGGTGGTTGCCTTACAGGACGATTGAAGACGAGGCAAGCGGATTTGGCCCCATGGCCGGGATCATGGCGGCTTTTTCACAGGTCCCTGATTCGGCTCTGTTGGTGTTGGCCTGCGATTATCCGTTGCTCCGGGAGCAGGATATCCGGTGGCTGATTGCCCAAAGGGGGCCGGGCCGTGATGTGACCGCTGTCAGCCTGAAGAAGGGGCTGGGTGAACCACTGCTTGCGATCTGGGAGCCGCGGGCGTACCCGGTTTTAGCAGAAGCATTCGCCTTGGAGAACTATAAAATGATGGATGTACTCGCAAAACTGGATGCCAACCTGGCCACGCCTGATGAAACTCAATTTTTCAAACAGGCCAATGATCCGAAAGCCAGGAATGAGGCCCTTGAATTCCTTGGCAAGCTTTCTTCCGGAAAAGATTGATTTCTGTATCTTTATTTTTCACGATCGGATGATTATTTAGATTTTCAGCCTCTATGCCATCAACTCGAAAACTCGCTTCCATCATGTTCACCGACATTGTCGGGTATTCCACATTGATGCAGATCGATGAAAAGCGGGCGATGGAAATCCGCATGCGGCACAAGCAGGTGTTCCAGGAAGCACATGAAAAGTACGGGGGGACGATCGTCCAGTACTTTGGTGACGGGACATTGAGCATTTTTGACAGTAATGTCAATGCCGTGGAATGTGCGGTCGAAATGCAGATCGAGTTCAGGAAGGAGCCGGAGGTTCCCCTGCGCATCGGGATCCACTCCGGCGATATTACCATCGAGAAAGATGATGTCTACGGCACGGGGATGAATATTGCCGCCCGCATCGAACCCATTTGCGAACCGGGCGGGGTATTTATTTCGGAGAAAGTCTATGACGACATCAAGAACCATCCCTGGCTCCACGCTGCTTCACTGGGTCCGTTCAGGCTGAAAAATATCTTTGAGCCGGTCCACATTTATGCCGTGACCAACAATGGCATGAGCGTGCCAGAAGCTGGAAGGCTCCCGGTCCAGCCCCTGGAAAGGCCATATGACAGGGCCTCCGGGAGGCCAGATGTGGAGGAGGAGGATTTTGTCGAAAGCATCGAGTATGGCGGCAAAAACAAGGTCGTAGCCGGGATCCTGGCCCTTTTCTTCGGGATGTTTGGTGTACACCGCTTTTATTTAGGACGTAAATGGCAGGGTATCCTGTACTTTCTGGCTTTCTTCATTACATTGGGGATCACGATCGAATCTGATGGCTTTCCAGCGATTGCATTCCTCGCGATCCTGGCATTTATTGACTCTGTCCTGCTCCTTGCAATGCCGAAAAGGGACTTTGACCGGAAGTACAACAGTGAGTCGGCAGTGGCCGAAAGGAAGCGCAAGCGCGTGCGCAGGCAGCCAGCAAAACCTGCAGCCAAAAGGCAGCCTTTTACCCCGGCAGAAATGTTCCCAAAAAAAGGACAGGCAAACCCGATCCTGCGTTCTGCTTTTGCGAAATACAAGAAAGGGGACTACACCGGGGCGAAAAAAGACTTCGAGGATTCGCTTGAAAAGGACTACGACAACCCGAATGTCCATTTCATGCTGGCCTGCTGCAATTCGATCATGAAAGATTCTGACCAGGCATTTTTTCACCTGTCCTCTGCGATCGATTTCGGCTTCAGGCAATTTGAGGAGATCTATGAAAATGAAGCACTTGAATATCTCAGGTCACTGCCTGAATTTGAATCGTTTGTTGCGAATGACTTCCAGATCAGGGCAAAACTCCCGGAGCCCCAGGAAGACCTGCTGGACAGCAAGCCGTATTACGATACCTCCGTCCTTGAAAAGATTGCCGACCTTGGCGAACTGATGGAAAGGGGCGTGATCAGCCGGGAAGAGTTCGAAACACAGAAAGTGAAGATCCTCAACCGTAACGATTGATCAGGGGTGGGCCGAGACCCATTGCTCGCCGTCCGTAAAGATTTCCTTTTTCCAGATCGGGACCGTTTCCTTGAGTGTGTCGATACAGTATTGGCAAGCTTCGAAGGCGATATTCCGGTGTGCCGAGGAAACGCCGATAATGACCGGGATCTCCCCGATATCCAGGACTCCGGTACGATGGTGGATGGCAACCTTGAGAAGTGGCCACTTCCCCAGGGCCCTTTCTGCGATCTTGCGCATTTCGCTGATTGCCATTGGTTCATAGGCTTCAAATTCAAGGCGCTGCACTTCCTTGCCTCTTGTGCGGTTTCTGACCGTTCCGATGAAATACACCTCGGCACCAGCCCCATCCGCCATGATGAACTCCCTGCAGGCGGATTGCAGCAGCGGGGTTACCTCCAGCCGGATATCGATCAGATCGTTTTTGTTTTCCTTTCCTGTGGACATGACGCGCAAGATACGAAAGAAGAAAATTTTATCTGGATGTGTCTTTCCCTGAGATGCAGTTGATCAAATCCCTGTCGGTCGTAAAAAAATAAGTGGCCGAAAAGGAGTAGATACAGAGCGATTCGAAGACCCGGTCATCGAGGAAATCGGCTGGGAATACCCCCGGAAAGAGGATGGCGCCGGTCGTCCAGACCATGGCCAGGAGCAGGAGTGCGACCAGGTATCTTCCCGCATTTTCACCGGGCCGGATCCGGACGAATCCCTGGATGGCATTTTGGGCGATGAGGAATGCAGGGAGGGAAAGGACAATGGAAGACACCAGCACAGAGAGCCATGTGGGTATGATCCGGAGAGGGGAAATGTGTATGGTGAAATCCGGGTCAGGGAAATGGATGCCGGTTGACCTGGCAGCAATCAGCAGGCTGCCCAGGAGAATGGTATAGAACCAGTTTTTGGTGATCAGGTGCTGGATGTCCTGATGTTTTTCCATGAGCGGCGGTTTTTGGTCCAGTACAAATCTGATCTATACCTTACACAACGAAAGACGGCCAAAGGTTGTTTCGCCCGCCGGGAAAAATATGACGGGGAATGGTTAGCCGCCGCTCACGGGCGGGATCAATACGACTTCATCGCCCTGCCTGATCTCGTTGCCATCTTCCACATAGGATTCATTGATGGCGAAGGCGAGGGATCTCAGGCGCTCAAAATCAGGGTAATCCTGCAACAGTATAGATTTTAAATCCTGGATCGTGGACCCGTCCGGGATGTCGTAGGAGAGGGTTGTTGCAGAGAGAATATCTTTTGCGATGCCAAATGCCCTGATCTTTATATGCATGGTACGTTTTGTAGAATTACTGAATACGTAAATGAAACAATAAACCAGATGCCAATGTTTGTTGGCTAAGGTAGGATAATCCTGCCGGACCCGTAACCCGGGTATACTGAATATCTTCATTCACATAACTGTTCCAGATGGGTAAAGTGCTCTGCGCGACACACAAAGGCCTTGTCGTATTGAAAAAGCAAGGTGGGAAATGGGTTTTCGAAAAGGACATGTTTTTGGGCATGCCTGCTTCGCTGGTCTATGCGGATCCGCGCAACGGTGCCTGGTGGATCAGCCTTGCACACAAACACTGGGGACACAAAATGCACGTCTCTTTCGATGAGGGACGAACCTGGAAGCCGGTTGAACCACCAAAGTACCCCACGGACACGGAAATGAAACCCGGCGTGCCGGCAAGGCTGCGTTATGTCTGGGCTTTCTCGCAGGGCGGGAGCTCCAGGCCTGACCGCATGTTTGTTGGCACTGAGCCTGGCGGATTATTTGTCACAGATGACTACGGACAATCCTTTGAACTGGTCAGGTCATTATGGGACCATCCGAGCAGGGAGGAGTACTGGTTTGGCGGCGGCAGGGATTATGCCGGGATACATACTATACTTGTCCATCCTGAGAATGATGACCATATCATCATCGGCGTCAGCTGCGGAGGCGTGTTCCAGTCACTTGATGCTGGAGCTACCTGGGAACCCATCAATGAAGGCCTGCGTGCAGATTACCTGCCCAATCCGCACCTTGAGGCGGGCCATGACCCGCACATGATGCACTTTTGCAGGACCCACCCGAATGTGATCTGGCAGCAGAACCACTGCGGTGTGTATGTCTCCAGGGACACAGGCACGTCCTGGCAGGAGGTGACCGCTGAAAACGGCATCGGGGATTACGGTTTTGCGCTCGCTGCGGACCACAACAACCCGGACCGGGCCTGGATCATCCCGGCGCAGGGAGATGACATGCGCATTGCATATGGAAAATCGCTTTTTGTCTGCCGGACGGACGACGGGGGAAAGTCCTGGAAGGAATTGCGCAACGGATTGCCGCAGCATAACTTTTATGATATCGTCCTGCGACACTCCCTTGCCTTTGACGGGAAGGACCTGGTTTTCGGCACGACGATGGGCCAGATCTTCGCCTCGGGAGACCTGGGTGAGTCCTGGTATCGCGTGGAAGGAAGCTTTCCGAAAGTGAATGCGGTTGTATTTGATGGCCGCCCTTAAAAGCTTATTTCAGCTGGACTTCCCCTGAACTCTGGATGATCAGTTCAGCTCCTTCTGCATTGAAAATGATGGCATTCGTCACTGTGGAATTATCCTGAAAGGTACAGTCCTTCAGCCGCACGACTGCGTCCGGCCCCAGGATCGCAAGTGCTGCTCCCAGGCCCACCGACTGGCAGAAACGCACCGTTGCCCCATGCAATGACAATTCGCCCGAGACGAGCAGTCCGGCCCCCTTGTCATCCGGAGGCGTGCCGTCCGCAAACCCGTATTCTATGGTGACATCCTCAATGATGGTACCTTTTGCGGTATCAGGGACAACGATGATGTGGTACACATTGTCGGAAGGATCGCCCGGGATACCAATATCTCCGGTGATCGTGACAGGGTAAAGTTCCGGATTGCGTTGCGATGCAAGGCTTTCATTGCCTTCAAAACCACCGATCACGTGCAGGCTGTCAGTGAGTATTAGGGTTTCATTCCGGCCATTCAGGGGGTCCAGCGCATACACACCTGATGCGATCCACATTTCCCTGATCAGCGGATTGTTTTTCAGTACCCCGAAAGCCGTGGAGATTCCGGGGAGCGCATCTGTCCATGAATCGCCGCGATACGCACCGGTTGCCGTTTGGTCCACGTAAATGCGTGAACCGCCTTCCCATTCGAAGAACACTTCGATTGTCCCGAGTGGTATTTTCAGCAAGGGTGCAGAGGCGCCTGTATGTTCGATTACCAGCGTATCGGTAAATGTTCCGGGTATGGCACGATAGACCTGCACTTCGAATACCATCGTGTCCCCGGGGATCAGGATCCTCGGGAACTCCGTCTCGTCGGGGAGGATGACGCTGGTATCACCAAGTGCTGTAGTCATGGATTTGAGGATGCTGGCCTGGTTCCCTCCCGAGGTGTATAGCTTGACCTGGAGCGTGGTGGTGTCTGCATTTGAATATTGCATCTGAACCCCGGACAGTGTCCCCTGCAGGGTGGAAGGTGTGACTGTGGTAAGTTCCGGCGTGGTCCGGCCGTACATGTAGAATGCTTCCGTGGTTCTTGTCAGGGGGCTGCCCCCGGTTTGTGTTGATCCGGAAGCGACGTAAACCCCACCATTATTGACAATGGCCTGGGTACCATGTCGGCCGATATTCAGGTTGTCGAGAGTCCTCCATTCACCTGTCTGGAGGTTCATTGCCTCTGTTTCTGTTCGTGCCGGATTTGCACCAGTGACCTCTCCACCGATGATCAGCAATTCGTTTTCCAGTATTGCGGCCGTATTTCCTGCTCTTTCGGTCGGTAATGGTTGAGCAATTGAATCCCATGTCATGCTGGAGATATCGAAGAAGTCCACCTTCGGTTCAGTGGGTGACCAGTAGTCACTGTCCAGATTTCCGTTAGACCTTCTTCCGGCAGCTGCATAGATCGTATCGCCAACAATCATGGCATGGAAATGATCCCTTGCCCGTGGTGCATCCGGCAGGATGGTCCAGCTGTTTGTCAAAGGATCGTACATGTCCAGCCATGGCTGGTGTCCGAATGCATGGCCGAGTTCAATCCCTGAAACCATGAAAACCTTGTTATTATATTCAACTACGCCTGCAGAACCTCTCCTGCGGTTAGCGGGGACCAGCGGGCCTTCGTGCCAGGTATCCGTTATGGGATCATAGAGGTACATGCGCTCTGCTGGCATTTCGGTTGGGAAATTGTTATCAATAAAGGCGCCAGCAACGAGGATCAGTCCATGATAATTAATTGCCTGGAAATGGTGCAGGAAAGGTGTTGGCGGGCTGGCACCGATGGTCCACGAGTCCGTTGACACATCATAAATATTGACATTCGAATTATTCTCACGTCCGCCGAGCCAATAGAATTTATCCCCCACCTGTACATAGGAGGCTTCGTGTTTGGCTGAACAGCATTGCCCTGCAGAGTTATTGGGCTGGCAACTGGTGCCACTATTAAGTGTCACCCATTCACCGCCGGTTTTCACATTTTCGCTCACGTTCACCTGTTCCCAGCTGGCCAGGAAAGGATCAGTGGCGCCGCGTGCAGTTGAGATCACACCAAGGGCGATGGCCCCGGGGCCTTTCAGCTGTTGCAGGAACGGTCCGTCAGCATACATGAATCCACCGAGATCCACAGGATCATTTGTCCCCAGCGCGTATTGTGCCCTGACAGCTCCATTTGCCGGATTTACAACAAAATAGAGTGTGACCACAAACTCACTTCCGATGGTAGCCGGGATTTCAGGAGACTCGTACTGTGTTTCCTGGAGCACGCCGCCAGATTCTTTGGATACAAGCATGCCCGGTGTGCCGCCGTTCGCATTGATCACCAGCTTGAAATAGTTGTCCTGGTCGCCGGTGCCAATAAAGATCCCCATGGACATGGAGTCCTGTATTGATTCAGGGAATACGGGACCGATGACCTGTGCGCTATATACGAATGGGTTGTCGAGGCTGTCCACCTGGAGGCCGAAGAGCAGGGCGTTTTTCTGTGTGTTGAGATCCTCCGTACAATCCCCCGGGTCAACATCGGCCATCGTGAGCACACCGGAGGCCCCACCTGCAATGATATCGACGGAGTCCTCTTCAAAATGGTCAAGGTAATCATCCTCCAGGTTGAGCATCAGCCCGGTGAAACCCAGGCCCTTGTATCCGAAACTTGGGTTTCCATTCAGTAGTGGATAGTCAATCGGCAGGGTGGTTGTCATACCGTTATCCGGATCCCAGAAGAAAACGTCCAGTGTATCATTGATCCCGTCGTCATCGTCATCAGGATCGTTGAGATTCGAAACCTTGAATCCATTGATCAAGGTGTCATCAAAATCTTCCGGGAAAGATGACCCGCTGCAGGGATCTGTGCCATTATCCAGTTCATCGGCATTGGTGTACCCGTCCTGGTCCTCATCTATGGTATTGTCGTAATTGCCCTGGCAAATGTAAAAGTCGTTTGGTTCCAGCACCCTGATCCTGTTACCGATGTAGTCAGCAATCCATACGGTCCCGGGAAAGATATCGTCATCGCCCATCGTCACGATATCCAGCGCACCGCTTCCCGCGCCATTGCAAATGGATACATCGAGAAGAAAATAATCCACCCCGCCACTGGCATTGAATTTCAGACTCAGGTATTGTGAGCCGAACCCAACCGCCAGGAGATCACCTTTTATTTGATTGTTGAAATTGGAGGCAGTATATTCTGCGAGGCCATTCGTGGAAGTTTCCCATGCGCCGATCGCACCATTATTCGGATCCACCGGGGGATTGCAAATCATAAACTGGCAAGGCGGTGAGATATAGTCACCCTCGATCGGATTTGCGAACCCAGGCGGTACGGGCGGCCAGTCGTAAGGCAGTGATGAGTCAGGATGATTCCAGAGATACTCGGTCCGGAAAACACCGTCATTGCCATCCGTGCTGGAGGGGATCGGGTTGGTGAACAGGCCGCAACTGTCAGGATTGCCCCTGACGGGATTCGGGTGGCCTGCATAGTAACCCGGACCGGAGATCAGGTGGAGCCCGTCCACGTTGTTGACCTGAGGATCATTGGGACCGGGGCCGGTAGAGCCTGGTTCGCCAGGCACCCAGTCGTTTGTCGCTGTGCCAACGCCTTCATTTGCAGGGTGCCCGCCCCATCCCTGGTTGGCACCATTGTCCCACGTATAGAGATAGCCTGCCTCGGTCACCAGAAGATCATAGATATTCCGGAACCCGGTCGCATAGATCTGCACGGGGCCGTTAGGATCGATTTTTGCCTGGTTCAATCCGTCATTCCCCCCAAAAGGATCATGGAGGTCAATCCCGTCATATCCCGCAGAGTCAGGGTGGTTGATTCCGTTGGCATTGTCCCTTTCAGGATCATCCAGGGTAGGGAAATCATATATATAGGCGGCCCCGGAGGAAGTGTCAGTTTTCACTGTCATGGCGTCCAGCATCCCGAGGTCAACAGAAAGGATGGCTCCCGAGAGCGCAAATTCTGTGATGAATGCAAAATTTCGCGATGGTGCACCTGCATTGGTCAATCCGCCCTGGGCGACCAACAACTGGTTGTTGATAGAGTCCATGATCAGCCCATTGGTGGCATGATTTTCTTCCGAACGTGGCAATCCCCTGACAAGGTCGATCTTGTCCCAACTACTGCCGTTCCAGGTCAGTTTTGAAATGATGCCGCTGTTTGTATCCAGGTTTGAATCAAAATTGGGTGAAGTACCGTCACCCGCTCCGATCCTGTAGTCACTCGAGGTCACATAGATCACCGGGTTGGAAGCGGTCCCCACGACCAAAAGTCCTGTGACTTGCCTCTTGGGCAGGCCATTGTGAACGGTGCCGTTATCATTGTGGTTCTGGATCTGGCTGATCTTGTTGATCGTTTCCGTGTTCGTTACCGTATATTGATTATCGCCGGTTCTTTCTATCGTATAAATCAGGATCCTCCCTGCCTGCTCACTCACATAGAGCCTGTCATCAGGGCCAAACTGCAGCGAGGTCGGATTGCCCAGGGAAGTGCCAATTAAATTCGACCACGTGCCATCCGGGCATTGGGCAGTCCCCTCTGCGGTTGAGAGCATGAAAATGAGTAATATCCAAATAAAGCACCTGTTCAGGAACTCTGAGCTATACGAAAGCATGGTACCAGGAATTAATCAATGGGTGTATAGAGTGGTTAAAGATACATGTATTTTATCAACCTTGAACATGAATCTTACTGAAGATCGAATTTCAATGATGGCGGAAAGTTGAATGCCGCATTTTGGACAGTTCAATTACAGAGCGTAAGATATTGCATATCTATTATCCATTAGAAAAGCCCAGTGAAAACTGAAACCAGGATCGATATCCAATCAACTGGCCAAATGTTGGATATTGATATTCACAGCTGTCCGGGAAAAGTGAATTCATACTGATCAAACCTATGCTAACGAGATCAATATGCCTGGCAAACCCGGCATCGCTTGCTCCGGACATAGCCTTTGGCGGACAGGGGCAAAAAGGAGAAGATTGCAGCCTATGCGGGGAAAAGCGTCCATCCTGGGGGGTGCTATTGAGAACTCCAAATGCCGGCATTGATTATCAGTGAACAATGTACGAAGCACGTTCTGAATAATTTTTAACCGGTCAACATTAACAGATAGGAACAAATTCTGTTTTGGATTTTGTGGTATTTCAAAATTTTATGCCTCTATTTTCTGTTTTTTGAATAGAAAACAGTACATTTTAAACCGCTTTTGAAATCCCTTTATTTCATGTCCAACGCTGGCATTAAATTCACATTCCTAAATCGAATCTGTATGATAAAACACAAGATCAGTTTAACCGTAAACGGCCAAAAAACTGAGGCCGAAGTTGAGCCGCGGATGCTGCTGGTGCAGTTTCTGCGGGAAGAGCTTTCACTTACAGGGACCCATGTCGGCTGCGATACGAGCAGTTGCGGGACCTGCAATGTATTACTCAATGGAATTCCCGTGAAGTCATGCACCACACTTGCTGTGCAGGCAGACGGTGCCTCGGTCACCACCATAGAGGGGCTTGCCGGCCATGACGCATTACACCCGATCCAGGAAGCCTTCCGGGACCAGCACGGACTGCAATGCGGGTTTTGTACACCCGGCATGGTCATCACAACAAAAGGATTGCTTGACCGCAATCCGAAACCCACTGAAGCCGAAATCCGCGATGCCCTTGAAGGGAATTTCTGCAGGTGTACCGGTTACCACAATATTGTGCGGTCCATTCAGCAAGCATCAGGTCAACTTTCATCATCATAAAACAGAGATCCATGACTCAATATATCGGAAAATCAATCAAGCGTGTCGAAGACAAACGCTTCCTCACCGGGAAGGGGCGATATACGGATGATATCGTCCTGCCCGGCATGAAAAATGCTTTCATTTTGCGCAGCCCGCATGCCCATGCCCGGATCAATTCGATCGACATTTCAGGTGCAAAGGGGCAGCCTGGCGTGGTCGCCATCTATACCGGGAAGGATATTGCGGATGCCGGGATCAACGGGATCCCAACCGGCTGGCAGGTCAACTTCAAGAACGGGGATACGATGAAAGAACCGCCACATCCACTCCTGGTGGCTGACCGGGTCAAGCATGCAGGTGACGGAGTTGCCGTGGTTGTAGCAGACTCTTATGTTTTGGCAAAGGATGCCGCTGAGTATATCCGTGTGGATTATGAACCATTGCCAGCCGTAGTGGACCCAAAGGCAGCCACCGCAGATGATGCGCCCCTTGTCCATGATGATGCTCCAAACAATATCTGCTTCGACTGGGAACTGGGCAATCCGAAAGATGAGGTGGATGCTGCAATTGACGCAGCTGACCATGTGACCACACTGGAATTTGTAAACCAGCGACTCGTGCCCAATGCAATCGAGCCCAGAAGCGCCATCGGCCACTATGATACAACCAATGACAGGTATACGCTCTATACAACTTCCCAAAACCCGCATTTAACGAGATTGCT
>JARQTN010000243.1 GCA_029976695.1 Lewinellaceae bacterium | reverse complement strand
AGGCAGATCACGACAGAAAGCGGGATTAAAACATGGTGGAAAAGCGTGCCATTTGCCCCGGGTTGCCTCCGGATCAGGCTGATATAGTATGGTATCGCCAAAAACAAAAGGATCCAGTATTGGTAAATGACTGTCCTGTCCGGATTGAAATAACCCACTTCCACCCCGTACCAGGTGACGCCGAACAGGTACAGGAGTGATGCCATGGATGAGCGCATGACATAAACTACAGGAATTGAAACCAGCGACCAAATGAACAAGAACCCGCCCATGCTGCTTTCAATGTGGTAGATCTGGCTGATCAGGCCGATGCAGGCACCGATGGAAAGGACAAGGAAGGTCGCGGAAGCTTCCCTCCACGGAACGGAATCATTTTTTTTCAAAAGGGCGTATCCACTCACGACCTGACCAGCCAATAGTGGCATGAATGCGATGATCGTCTTTTGTGCCCTGGAAAGCTGGTCCCAGTTATGTGCCAGGATCAGGATGATGCCTAATCCGATGAGCAAAGCACCAAGCACGCTGAAAATGATCACCAGCAGATTCGGGCCCTCTTTTTCCCGCTTAGCATAGTAGGACTCTATGCGTTGTGCCGTTTCCATCGAAATGACACCGTCCGAGACCAGCGACTGCAGGTCGTTCAGGAGCTTCTTACCCATGTCAAAAAGGGGTTGATACAGGATGTATAACGATATGGGTTGCAGATTTCATTTCCGACAGGGAAGTGATTTTCCTGAAAACTTTTGGATTCACACCAAATGATTTACTATAAAACATTGTTAATCAACTTATTATAAAACTCAGGATCAATTGACAATTGCCTTGCATGAAGATCAATAAAACGGGCAAAATGAAGGCGATGCTTCGGACTTTTTTACATTTGTAATGAGTCTTGCACATAATTTCCCTTAATCGGAAATGACGACTTTCGAACCAGATTCCTATGAAAAAATCCATTTTCCTGCTCCCGGTCCTGTTCCTTTTTTTGGGAAACTCCATTTCAAGCCAAAATACTGTGGGCCTGCTCTCCTACAACCAGTCAAAAGCCTTCGATGGATACAACTTGATATATCCGCACAACCAGCCAAACGTGTACCTGATCGACAATTGCGGAGAGATTGCCCATGTCTGGGAAGATGATCCGATCTGGCGCCCGGGGAATACAGCCTACCTGACCGAAAATGGCCTCCTGTACAAGACGAAAAGGAGTGCTGCTGTCACAGCTGACCGAATGTGGGCAGGGGGCGGCGGGGCCTTCCTTGAGATCCGCGACTGGGATAACAACCTCATCTGGGAATTTGAAATGAACAATGATTCCTTCAGGCTGCACCATGATTTTGCCATTACTGAAGAAGGCACGATCATCGCCCTGGCCTGGGAGTTGAAATCGGCCGAAGAGTGCCTGGCAGCAGGAAGGGACACTTCCACACTCGCGCAGGACGAACTCTGGCCGGACTGGGTTTTCGAGATCGACCCGGAACTGGATTCCATCATCTGGGAATGGCATGTATGGGACCACCTGATCCAGGATTTCGATCCCACAAAAGCAAACTACGGTGTTGTCGCAGACCATCCCGAATTGATCGATGTGAACTACGGACGGCCGGACGGCCATCCGGACTGGCTGCATAGCAATGCTCTTGACTATAATCCGATCCTTGACCAGGTGATGCTCAGCGTTCCCTATTTTGACGAGATCTGGATCATCGACCATACGACAACGACAGCTCAGGCAGCAAGCCATTCAGGTGGGTTGAGCGGCGTTGGCGGTGACCTGATGTACCGGTGGGGCAATCCAAAAACGTATGACAGGGGCGATTCCTCAAGCCAGCAATTCTTCTTCCAGCACGATGCGCAGTGGATCGATGATTTCCTAGATTTCAGCCATCCGCAGTATGGAAAAATTGCCGTATTCAACAACCAGGTGAATCCCGAATACTCACAAGTGAATACGATCCTCCAACCATGGGATATGTACAACTGGGAATACACAAAGGATGAAAACCAGGCGTTCCTGCCTGAAACAACGGATCTTACCATCACCCATCCCGACACTTTCGCCATGCACTCGACCGGGTTGTCCGGCACACAGTGGCTGCCGAATGGTAATGTCCTGATCTCTTCCGGGCGAAACGGGTATGCTTTCGAACTGACGCCGGACAACGAGATTGTCTGGGAATATGTCACACCGCTGATAGGCGGGGTGCCTGCCACGCAGGGGGATGTGCTCACTGTTAACCAGAACCTTACCTTCAGGGTAAAGCGTTACCCGGCAGATTTTCCCGGTTTTGAAGGGAAAGACCTCAGCGGCAAGGGCTGGATCGAACTGAACCCGGACACGGCCTTTTGCCAACAGATCATCTCATCTGTGGAAGACATGCAGGAGGATGCCTTCAGGATCTATCCGAACCCGGCATCAGACATCCTGACGATAGAATGGGACGGGATGAAATATGCAGAAATCGAAGTCTTTAATGCCATGGGGCACCCGGTCATGCGGTCAAGGGATTCCGGGGGGCGGAAATACATTGATGTCTCCAGCATGGTGCCCGGCATGTACTTTGTCCGTATCAGGTCGGGGAAGAGTGTGTATACGCGGAAGGTGATCGTGCGGTAGCGGGGACAAAGAAGGGACAAGGAACAATTACTGAAGTATCCAATTAAGGGACAATTTTCAAGAATCAAGGTCCATATCGTATTCAATACCCAATACCTAGAACCCAATGCCATTTCTAGCCAATGGCCTGGGCAATACCGGATAGCCTGATCACC
>JARQTN010000242.1 GCA_029976695.1 Lewinellaceae bacterium | reverse complement strand
TGGTGGAGGCCCGACCAGGAAGGTGTGGAGGTATGGGCCGGTTTGGGTTTTGGCGGTCAAAGGCTGCTGGTCTTTCCACAGTTCGGTACGATCGTTGTCATCAACAGCTGGAATATCTTTGATGAAGACTCTGAAAATATATTGCCTGCCACAATCAGCTCCGTCATAGACGCGAATACGCTTTAAAAGGAACAATCCCTGGAAGGCAGGACAGGAAATCAGTCATATATGGTACTGGTACCATCAATTGAAGATGCATGCAAGAAATGATTCTTTGCAGAATACGCTTCACTTCATCTATGCATGCCAGGAAGGATTCCAGTGGTTGGGCTCAGAGAAGATGAAAAATTCCTTTGCCGATAAACGAATTTCGAATTTGCTCCATAGCTGGATGCATAAGCCAGGGGTAAAGGAAAGATTCCGGCAAAGGATTGAAAACCTGCTTGTAAATAAGACTGTACCGGATGCCCATCAAATGTATAAACTGCAATTATTCCTCGAGATATTAACAGGTGCCTGATCAAAGCCATCGCTTGCACATAGAATGTGAACAATGACCACGATGGTGAAAATTCACGAATCGGAATGGGGTCCCGTCAGCCTGGCATCCGCACTTGAGGGGGCAACATTGCATGGAATTTCTTCTATCTTATTTTCAGGAGATATAATCACCCGATAGGGAAAAATCTGTTTGATCTGAATCGGTTTCATGATCGGGCGCATATACAGGATCAATTCAACACTTCCGGGATGGCCAATTGCTTTCTCTTGTCCTATCCAAAAAGAGCTCGCCCATTCCAGAAATTTCAGGAGTTTCCCTATTTTGAGACCATTCAAAATGGAGACCTGCTATAATTCCATCCAGCAAGCTGAACACCTGCTGAAACTTAAATCATGATCCATGCGGAATTACCTGATCACCGGATTATTCCTCCTTACCTTCCTCAATACATATGCCCAGGACTGGCGTTCCCTTTTTAACGGCAAAAACCTGGATGGCTGGGAAACCCATGGCGGCAAGGCCATCTTTGACATCGAGGACGGTGTCATCGTGGGAAAGGCTGTACTCAATTCACAAAACACTTTCCTGTGCACAAAGGAGCGATTTTCTGATTTTATCCTTGAGTTCGATGTATTCCTGCCCAACAACCTGAATTCCGGCGTCCAGTTCCGCAGCAATATCAAGGCAAACGACAGGGTCTATGGCTACCAGTGCGAGATTGACCCGGACGGCAGCAGGGCATGGACAGGCGGGATCTACGACGAAGCAAACCGAGGGTGGCTTTACCCACTCAGTAGGAATGAAAAGACCCGAAGTGCATTCCAGCTCGGCCGATGGGTTCCGATCCGGATAGAATGCCTGGGCAATGACATCAGGACATTCGTCAATGGCACGCATGCAAGCTGGCTGATCGACGACCTGACCCGCGAGGGACTGATCGGCCTGCAGGTGCACAGCATCAGGAAAGGGCAGGAAGGCTTCCAGGTCAAATGGAGGAATATTCGGATCCTGACAGAGGATATCGAAAAATACAGGCACCCGATCGACCCTGCCGTGCCGCAGATCAGCTACCTGAAAAACGAGCTCACGGCATGGGAAAAGGCAAAAGGGTTTCGGCTGTTGTGGGATGGCAAAACTTCCGATGGCTGGCGGGGCGCCAAACTGGATGGATTCCCGGAATCAGGATGGACGATCGAGGACGGGGTGCTTACGGTGGAAGCAACAGATGGCGGGGAGTCAACCGGCCCGGGGGATATTGTCACCACCAAAAACTACAGCAACTTTGAGCTGGAGCTTGAATTCATGTTTACGGAAGGGGCCAACAGCGGTATCAAATATTTTGTGGATCCCACCCTGAACAAGGGTGCCGGCTCCGCGATCGGCTGCGAGTTCCAGATCCTGGACGACAAGCGGCACCCGGATGCCAAAATGGGCGTCATGGGCAATCGCACCCTGGGGTCCCTGTATGACCTGATCGCAAAAAAAGCACCTTCAAGGGGGCGGCTCAGGGGAGCCGGCATGTGGCAGAAAGCCCGTATCGTATCCCGGGATGGCAAAGTTGAGCACTGGCTGAACAACGAGAAAGTCGTGGAATATGACCGGTATTCCCAGATGTTCGAAGCACTGGTCAACTACAGCAAGTACCAGAAATGGGAGAATTTCGGCAGGTGGCCCGAGGGCCTTATCCTGCTGCAGGACCATGGGAACGAAGTGAGTTTCAGGAGCATCAAGATCAGGGAATTTTAAAATCTGAAAATGGCAACAAGAAGGGAATTCATCAAAAAAGGCACAGTCGTTTCTACAGGGATGAGCTTCGGCATGAGTGCATTGAGCTATAAAAATATTTTAGGCGCCAACGAGAGGATCAACCTCTGCTTTATGGGCCTGGGGCGCAGGGTTGGCGGCTACTACCCCATTTTGCCCAGGCAATTCAATACACGGTTATCGTACCTCTGTGATGTAAAAAAATCACAAGTGGACAAGGCCCTCCAGGACCTGGGTGAGTGGATCGACTACAGGCCAAAATCGGAAGAAGACATCCGGAAGATCCTTGAAGACAAGGACCTCGATGCCGTTTTCATCGCCCCGCCGGACCACTGGCACGCCCCCGCTGCGATCATGGCCATGAGTGCCGGGAAGCATGTGTACGTGGAAAAACCGTGTGCGCACAATCCGCACGAGGCAGATGTCATGGTGGCCCGCCAAAAGGAAACTGGCCTGCTGGTCCAGATGGGCAACCAGCAGCGTTCATCAGACCACACTATCGAGATCCTGAACGAAAT
>JARQTN010000241.1 GCA_029976695.1 Lewinellaceae bacterium | reverse complement strand
ATCACATCAATAAATCATCCATGAAAACCACGTGAATCATTTTGCGTGGTTTTTTTTTACCTATCTCATTTTTCGCGTTCGCCAGCATATGAACTTCCCTGCAGGGCAGTCCATTGTCTCTGCGCGCATGGATATCGAACATACTGAATTATTTGTCATATTTTCGAAGGACAGATATCTATTTCTCAAAAATGAATGCGGATCAGGTCCAAATAGAAGCATCCTGGAAGGAACTCCTGAAGGAAGAGTTTGAGAAGCCGTATTTCGTAAAGATCAAGGAGCATCTGGTCAGGGACAAGCAGGCCGGCAAAGCGATTTACCCGCCCGGTTCGCAGATCTTCAATGCATTCGACTCGACTCCTGTTGACCAGGTCAAGGTGGTCATCATCGGGCAGGATCCCTACCATCAGCCAGGACAGGCAATGGGATTGTCATTTTCCGTGCCCAGGCATGTGCCGATTCCAGCTTCACTGCGCAATATTTACAAGGAAATCAATGCAGATCTCGGATTGCCTGTTCCACATCATGGCGACCTGACCAAATGGGCGCAGCAGGGTGTATTCCTCCTCAATGCCATCCTGACCGTGGAAAGGAACAATGCGGGCAGCCACCGGAACATCGGCTGGCACTTTTTTACCGATGCGGTGATCCGGAAATTGTCGGAGGCCAGGGAAGGCCTTGTTTTCCTGCTGTGGGGCAATTTTGCCAAATCGAAGAAACCTAATATTGACGAAATGAAACATTATGTCCTGGAAGCTGCCCATCCCTCCCCGCTGGCACGGGTCGGGTTTATCGGCTGCAAGCATTTCAGTAGGACAAATCAAATCCTGGAAGAAACCGGGCGTGAGCCCATTGACTGGACAGTAGATGAATAACTTATGAAAAGAACTATTTTAATCCTCGGCATCCTTGGTGCGCTTGCCGTGATCCTTGGAGCATTCGGCGCCCACGCGTTAGTCCCGAAGCTCCCGGCCGACAGCCTTGCTTCATATAAAACGGGCGTATTGTACCACTTCATCCATACGCTTGCGGCATTAGCTGCCTGCATCCTCTATCTCCTGACTGAACAAAAGCTGTTTCGTACCAGTGCATACATTTTTATTGTGGGCATCCTGTTTTTCTCCGGGTCGATCTATCTGCTGGCCACACGAGCGATCACGCACCTTGAGATCTCATGGCTTGGACCAGTGACGCCTGTGGGTGGGGTGTTGTTTATCATCGGATGGCTCTGCCTGGCCATTGCCGGGAGCAGGATGGAATTCAAGAGTCCTTCAAACCTTTAACATGGCCGTGATATTTCATCCCCTATTTTGGTTGAGTGGAAGAGAAGTCTTTGTACAAAATGGAAGATTATATATGCACGTAAATAAAATTTGTTATTTTCGGTCATCATAATCAATTGTTCAATCTAAATATTTCCCTATGAAAATTAAGTCTTTACTCTTGGTATTCGGACTCGCATTGCTCACCCAGGGCATCGCACTGGCGAATGTGGATGTGATCAACCTGGAAGACCACAAGGAAGGGATCATCTCCCTTGATGATGCGACTGCGACCCACACCGCTTTAACGAAACAACAGAAGAAAGAGGCCAAACAACTGGCGCGCAAACAAAAACGCACCGAACGCAAAATGGCAAAACTGCAGAAGTTCATGGCTTCCGAAAAGGGCCAGAAAATGCTTGGCGGCCTGGATGATCCGGTCGACAAATGGTTCTGGTACTGGCTGATCGCCTGGGGTGCGGCATTATTGCTCAACATCATTTTCTGGGTTGCTGCAGGCACAGGTGCTGCATTTTTCTCTGGTGGATGGGTGATCATTGCACTTCTTTCTACATTATTATGGATTGGAGGTCTTGTCGCTCTTATCCTCTGGCTGGTGAAGAAATTTGCTTAGTCCAGAGCACAGAAAATTAAATCCGATCGAAGCGACCGCTGCCCCCGGGCAGCGGTTTTTTTTGCTCAAAAGGCTGGATAGCAAAGTCCATTTTTCACTCATAACCAATCAGTTTCAGCACTCCTTCGTAACATTTTTTAACGTGTACCACCTGCCTGCCCCTGATTCTTAAACATTCCCTAACCTCTCATTAACCACACTTAACAACTTCTTCCCGTCATCTTGGTGTCATTCATTAACCAATAAAACACCAGGCCATGAAAACCACGATTCGTCAATTCATCCCAATTCTGTTGATCGCGGTAACCGCAACCTTTTCAAATGCACAGACCTTTATCGGCGTCCATGGAGGCATCACGCAGAACAAGATGTCTTCGCCGGGCCTTGCCCTGGATTTCCTGGATGGTGTGCTGCCAGCAATAAAAAACATGACAGGTATGCGCGTGGGCGTATTTACTGAGTTCCCGATCGGGAACCAGCTTGCTTTCCAGACCGGGCTGGATTATGCGGAAAAGGGTTTTTCCTTCCGCGAGAACTTTAACGTAAATGTCTTTGAATTTCCCATCCCGATCGGTGCCACAGTCAATGCCCGAATGAAATATTTCGAAGTGCCGCTGGTCGCGAAATATTCACTCGGCAACGGCAATGTGAAACCTTATGTAAAAGCAGGCGGTACGCTGGGCTATGCACGTTCCGCCATACTCCAGTCCAGAGCTCAGGTGCTCATCCCGATCGAAGTGACGCGCATCCCGATCGGGCTCAACAGCAGCCTCATCAACCGGTTTGAAATCGGTGCCGTCGTGGGCGGAGGGATCGAATTGCCTGCCGGTCCTGGCTCAATGATATTCGATGTCCAGTATACACATGGCCTGAGCAGCGTGATCAATACACCTGTA
>JARQTN010000240.1:8912-11699 GCA_029976695.1 Lewinellaceae bacterium | reverse complement strand
TCAGCTGGGAGTAACTAATGTTCTAGTTATTAATTCCGAATAACTAGAACTTTAGTTACCAGGTATCTTTTAGTTGGGCTTACCCCCAACCCTTCATGGATTTCAGCCCGATTGATCATACGTCACACATGGAAATCGCGTACATTCGCGAACCAAATTTTGGCATGGTTTGCAATTGCGTGAATCTTGTACGAGACGTTTGAAAACCTGATCCAGGGCCTTTTGGAAAAAGGCTTCGGATCCGTAGACAACTGGTATAATGCTGAAGAACTGGATTGTCTCCGAAAATCCCTCATGACCCACTACAGGCAGGATGACTTCCATGCCGCCGGCATTGGCAAGCTCGAAAATTTCAGGAAGGTCGGCAAGGTCAGAAGCGACCAGGTCTACTGGCTGGACCGGGCCGAGGCAGATGATTGCGAAAGGCAGTTTTTCGAGAAGATGGATGCGTTCATCCTGTACCTGAACCGGACCTGCTTTGCCGGGATCCGGGATGCTGAATTTCATTTCGCGGTGTATGAGCCAGGTTCGTTTTACAAAAAACATGTGGACAAGTTCCAGAATGACGGCCGCCGGCTGTTTTCATTTGTCAGCTACCTTACCGAAAAATGGGAAGCGGGTGATGGCGGCGAGCTTGTCCTCTACCCGGTGGAAGAAGGAATGAAAATCGAACCATTGCCAGGAAGGGTGATTTTCTTCAGGTCTGATTTGCTGCATGAGGTGCTTGTATCCAATGTACAGCGGCTCAGCCTGACGGGGTGGATGAAGACGTTTTAGGGGGCATGTGATTTTGTAACATGAATTTCTTGAATCGTTTTCAAGTAAGTCAATAACTAAAGTCTCAGACATTCGTGACTATGGTCTAAAACATGAGTGATCCCATATCAGCGCTGCTTGCCCTTTTTCTTCCGTAAAAAAACGACACAACTGTCATCAAAAGCCACCATGATGATTTTCGTCTCTCCCCTTAGAATCCCGTGATTTTCATATCTTGACGGCATCTAAAACCCAAATCAGACATATGTACCTCAAAATCTCTGACCTCAGGAAAACCTATGCCAACGGTGTGGAAGCACTCAAAGGCATCACACTCGATATCCCGCAGGGAATGTTCGGATTGCTGGGCCCCAATGGCGCCGGCAAGTCCACGCTCATGCGCACGATCGCCACGCTCCAGGATGCCGATGCCGGAACGATCATGCTGGATGAGATCGATGTGAAGGCAAACCCGCAGGCCATCCGCGAGCGACTGGGCTACCTGCCGCAGGACTTCGGCCTCTATCCCAGGATCAGCGCCGAAGTGATGCTCAATCATATTGCCCAGATGAAGGGTGTGGGGGACAAAGGCGTGCGCAGGGACCTGGTCTCCGCACTTCTTGAGAAGGTCAACCTGTACAAGGACAGGAAGAAGGCCCTGGGAACATACAGCGGCGGGATGCGCCAGCGGTTCGGCATCGCCCAGGCCCTCGTGGGGGACCCGTCACTTATCATTGTCGACGAACCCACAGCCGGGCTGGACCCGACGGAACGGAACCGGTTCTACAACCTCTTGAGCGAGATCGGGGAAAACACGATTGTCATCCTGTCGACCCACATTGTCGAGGATGTCAGCACGCTGTGTGCCCGGATGGCAATCATCTGTGATGGCGAGCTCCTCATGGAAGGAACACCATCACAGGGACTGGAAGCCCTGAAAGGCAGTATCTGGTCGAAATCGATTGACAAGGAAGACCTGGATCGATACAAGGCACAATACCATGTCATTTCAACAAAACTGAAAGAAGGGCAACTCAACCTGAGGGTGGAGGCAGACAACCATCCCGGGGACGGGTTTGAACCGTCAAGCCCGATCCTTGAAGATGTCTATTTCAGCCATATTTCGAAGAAACTCGATCCGGTCACCCTCTAACCCCGACTCATATGATTGATGTTTTCCTTTTTGAATTGCGCTATCGCTTTACGCGCCCGGCAACATATATTTATTTCGCCCTGTTTGCCGTCGTCGCCCTGTTGCTGCTCGCTTCTGGCAACACGCCCGCTTCGGAGAAGGTGTATCACAATGCACCAAACAACATCGCCGAACTGCAATTGCTGTTTTCGTTGTTCGGGGTGTTCATCGCCTCGGCTGTGATGGGTGTTCCCCTGTATCGCGATATCGAACACAAATCGGGCACTTTCCTGTTCAGTTACCCCATATCGAAAACAGCCTATTTGATGGGACGTTTCTGGGGCTCTTTCTTGACCCTGCTGTTTATTTCCCTGGGGGTGATCCTCGGCGTGTACCTGGGAACATTGATCGGTTCAGTGACCGGCTGGACACCCGCGGAGAGGTACGGTCCGAATTCATTTACAAACCTGTTCTACCCCTGGTTTGCGCTGGTATTGCCAAACCTCTGGTTTTCCGGCACCCTGTTTTTTGCCCTTGTGATTTTCACCCGCTCCATCAGGTCGATCTATACAGGCGGCGTAATTGTATTTATCGGGTATCTGCTGGCCAATTTTCTCGCGCAGGATATTGACAACCGCGACCTGGTCCAGATCATAGATCCTTTTGGCATCAATTCTTTTTCATACCAGACAAGGTACCTCACGCCGTTTGAGCAAAACAACTTTACGCTTGATGTGAGCGGCAACCTGTTGCTGAACCGGATCCTGTGGACAGCAGTTGGCCTGGTTTTCTTCCTTGCCGCCTGGTTCAGGTTTGACTTCTCCTGGTTCCTGAACGGCCGCTGGGGGAAGAGCAGGAAGAAAAAGAGCACGAGGGATGAAGGCGTTTCGGGGACTTCG
>JARQTN010000240.1:7478-8812 GCA_029976695.1 Lewinellaceae bacterium | reverse complement strand
GTCCACCTGCTGTTCAACCAGAAATTTGCCGGGCATGCGGCGGCGATTGGCGTGTGGGTAATCATGCTGGTACTCCGGAATTTCGGGGAGTTTGATTTCAACATGTTCTTCTTTTCATATAAACCAGGATACCTCTGGTCGGACATGAACGGCATCGGGCATTTTGCCAAACCCCTGCTTTGGTTCAACCTCTACTGGACATTTTTCGGGCTCTTCCTCATCCTGGTTTTCTCCCTGTTCTTTTCAAGGGGTTCTGATACCGGGATCAGGAGGAGATGGAAAAAAGCGAAAGGCATGATCACCTCACGCCCGGCAATGCTCGGATTTGCGAGCCTGCTCGTGGCCATTGCCATGGGCGGATTCATCTTCAGGAATGTGGTGTACACAAATACCTATCTCACAAGCAAGGAAGTTACAAAAAGGCAGGCGGACTATGAGAAGCAGATGAAACACTATGAATACCTTCCACAACCAAAGCTGACGGATATCTCCGTCCGGGCGGAACTTTACCCAGAACAGCGCGATGCCTTTTTTAAATCGAATGTGACCCTGGTGAACAAGACGGATGAGCCGATCGACTCGATCCACATGAATTCTCAGTCATTGACTGCATTTCACCTGCTGGTCGATGGTGATACACTCGACTACAGGTATCCCTTGCGGTTTGACCCACCGAAATTCCAGGTTTTTGGTGTGAAAGCACCCAGGCACTGGTACAAGATCTATGCGCTTCCGCAGGTGATGCAGCCCGGGGATACCCTGAATGCGACTATTGTTTCTTCAATGGTCAATGAGGGATTCCCAAATGGAGGATTTGGGCGTGAGATCGTTTATAATGGCACATTCATCGGGGGTGGTCTGCCGCAAATGGGATATGACCGGGGGTATGAACTGACGAGCGATGAGGACCGGAAAAAGCATGGGCTGCCCATCCGTGACTATGAGCTCCCACCCCATGATGATCCTTACGGGGTGCGTACCCTCCTGTTTGTCGATGATGCGGACTTTGTCAATTTTGAGGCAGTCATCGGGACTGAAGAAGACCAGGTGGCCGTCGCCCCGGGCTACCTGCAAAGGGAATGGACGGAAAACGGGAGACGCTATTTCCACTATATCCAGGACACCCCGATCCAGGCATTCTTCAATTTCGTCTCTGCAGATTATGCCGTGATGCGGGATACGACATCGCTTCCGAATGGGACACCGGTCAATATGGAGATCTTCCACCATGCAGATCATGACTATAACCTGGACCGCTTTATGGCAGCGTACCGGGACGGCCTGGACTATTTCTCAGAATCCTATGGCGATTTCCAGTTCCGGCAAATGCGCCT
>JARQTN010000240.1:0-7378 GCA_029976695.1 Lewinellaceae bacterium | reverse complement strand
GCCTGGACTATTTCTCAGAATCCTATGGCGATTTCCAGTTCCGGCAAATGCGCCTGCTGGAGTTTCCGCGTTATGCGAATTTTGCACAGTCATTCCCGAATACGGTTCCTTATTCCGAGGGCTTTGGCTGGATTGCGGATTTTAACGATCCAGACGATTTTGATTATGTCTACTTCGTGACAGCCCACGAACTGGCCCACCAGTGGTGGGGTCACCAGGTGGCACCGAACTACACCCGCGGATCGAATCTCATTTCAGAGTCCCTTGCGGAATACACGGCACTGGTGCTTGCAGAGCGCAAATACGGAGCTGACAACATGCAGTCCTTCCTCAAGCGCGAACTGGACGGGTATCTGTTTGGCAGGTCCAATGAAAGCAAAAAGGAAAACACCTTCATCAACTGCAACCGGGGCTATCAGTGGTACCGCAAAGGCGCCCTGATCCTCTATGGATTGAAGGACTTCATCGGTGAGGAGCGGATGAATGCGGCCCTGTGGAAGTTTCGTGAGAAATTCGGCCTCAAACTGGAACCGCCCTTCCCCGGAAGCAGCGATCTGTATGCATTCTTCAGGGCCGAGACACCGGACAGTTTGCACTATTACCTGGAGGATACATGGGAGAAGATCACGCTCTATGAAAACAAGGCGACATCTGCCAAAGCGAAAAAACTTGACGATGAAACTTTCGAGGTGTCCTTGACGGTGCAATCGCAAAAGGTCTATGCAGATAGTTCCGGCATGGAAACCAATGCGGTGTATGACGGCGACTACATCGATATCGGTGTGTTTGCTGCCGAGGACAAGGATGAAAACGGCCGTACACGCACCAATCCGCTGGTGATCAAAAAGTTCAGGGTAGCCCCGGGCGAGCATACCTATACGTTCACAGTTAATGGTTTGCCTGAAAAAGCAGGCATCGATCCGTACAACAAGCTGATCGACCGGATCCCGGATGACAATGTGGTGGATGTGGACCTTGAATAGGCTGCGATCCAAATACAGAGGTGTTGGAAATGTGGTTATATTCATGCCACCGAACCAACCTCCAGGGAGATGCAAATACCGCTTGATGCATTCGAACAGCATATCAATGGCACCATCCTGAAAAGGGGATTGGACTATTTCAGGGATGGAAATGTCCTTGAAATGGTTCCGATCAATCACGGTGAATTCGAGTTCATTGTCGCAGGTTCAGAAAATTATACGGTGCGCATCAGGGTCGAAGATGGCATGATCATGTCGTATATGTGCAATTGCCCCTATGACATGGGCCCGGTATGCAAACATCTTGTTGCTGCCATTTTCCATCTGCAGCAGGATGCACTCGATATCCGGAAAAAGGATCCGGCGAAGCGCCGAAAACACGCGAAAAAAAGGAAAACTATCGCTGATCAGGTGAATGAACTTCTTGAACTCGCTTCAACCGAGGACCTGCAGCAATTTATTCGTGAACAAGCGGAACTCGACAAGAGATTTCGTGATTTGTTTTTGTCCGCTTTCACACACCTGAATCCGGACGCTTCAAAATCATTTTACAAAAAACAGGTCCGGTCAATCTTGCGGTCTGCCGGAGCAAACCGGGGATTTATTGACTGGAGAAATGCAGGGGAAGTCGGGCTTCAGATAGACCGTTTGTTGGTTGCAGCAGAAAGACATGTCACCAATGGTGCGTTCGATAGTGCGATCATGATCAGTTCAGCCATTATGGAGGAAATGGTGAAAGCCTTTGACTTTGCAGATGACAGTTATGGTGATATTGGGGGAAGCATTCAGGGTGCTTTCGATGTGATTGCCCGGATCGCGTCGGAAAGCAATGAAGAACAGGCACGGAAACGGGTTCTGGAGTATTGTTTTGAAGCTTTTCAGAAACGGGTTTTTGAAGACTGGAATTGGCATCTGGGGCTGTTGGAACTGGCCGCCGGGATCATACAGACGCCAAAAGAAAAGGAGATGATCCTGAAGCTCCTTGATCAAGGCGATTTTTCCGGGTATGAACTTGATTCCGCAAAGTTGATCAGGTATGCGGTCCATGTCCGCATGCAAAACGAGGAAGCAGCGCAGAAACTCATGCTGGAGAACATTTCGATACCGGCATTCAGGAAAATGGCCATTGAGCAGGCAATGCAAAAAAGTGATTTCCCAAAAGCTTATCAATACGCCCTGGAAGGGATTGAATTTGACAGGGAAAATAAGCCAGGTCGTGTCAGGCAATGGTATAACTGGCTGTTAAAGATCGCTCAGAAAGAGTCCAGACCGGAAAGGATTATTGAATACGCAAGGCATCTGTTCCTTGACGATTTCATGCAAGAGCAGGACTATTATGAGATCCTCAAGGCGCATGTGGAGCCTGGAAAATGGAATGCCTTTGTTGAGGGCATGATCCGTGAGATCACTGGCAATGGGCAGTGGGCGTCGTCCAGACTGGTAGAATCGATTTTTGTCAGGGAAAAGTGGTGGCACAGGTTGCTGGAACTTGTAAAAGCATCTCGCGACCTGGATACGATTGAACGCAATGAGCGCTATCTGGCAGCAGATTATTCCGAAGATTTGATCGAAATGTATGCGGAACAGGTCTTGCAGTATATGGAAGATCATATGGGCAGAAAACATTATGAAAATGCATGCAGATACCTCAGGCGGATGATCAAATTGGGCGGTTGGGTCAAGGCAAATGAGTTGGTATTGTACCTGAGGCAGAGATATTCGCGCAGGAGCGCTTTGATGCAGGAACTGGATAACGTATAGCGAATCCACTCCGGATTCGCGTTTACCGTTTTCCTGTCACTGGAACAATATGATCGGGATTCAGGAACTGGAAGCCAGTTTTTCCAGGAGTGCCCTTGCCTTGCCCCGATAAAAATGGCCGGGATTTGAAGCGATTTCACCCAACTGCTCCTCCGCAGCCTTGGCCAGGTCTCGTTTGAGCAGGCAAATGGCAGAAAACCATTGAGCCTGCTGGCCATACCGGGGATCCTCGAGCAGGTCAGAAAAGAGGTTTCCGGCGTCCTCAAACCGGCTGAGTTGGTAGTAACAATGCGCCCGGTAATAATTTGCCGTATTTGCTTCAGGTCCGTTGGCAGATGCTTCGAATTGCCCGGCGGCATTTGCCCATTCCCGGTTGCTGTAGGCAATGAATGCCTGCCGGAGGGGAGCTGGCAGGGGACCTTCCCCGTTTCGTTCGACCAGGCTGACCGGTGCTTCGTAGGACGCATCTGCCAGCTCTGAAACAGACGGACCTGAAGAGAAGAACAGGGTCCGAAGAGAAAAGAACAGGAGGATGGAGGCAGCAACGGCGATCAGCGGTCGCAGCCAGCGATTCCGGGGTTTGACCCGGATCCTGCGGAGCTCGCTTTCCACGGCTTCCAACTGCATCCCTTCAAATCCATCCATTGTCCAGGCATGCTGGTTGAACAACTCCGCAAATTCAGCGTCTTCTGCTTTCCGTTTCTCCAGTTTTATCCTTTCATCAGCCGAGAGTCCTCCAGCCAGGTAGGCTTCGATCAATGCGATATCCCGTTCAGCTGTCATGATCCCAATATTTTAGCTGTACTGATCAATTTGCGCAATTTTTTCAGGCAGTCAAATTTCCGTTTGCGAAGCGTTGCTTCGGGTGTACCCTGTTGCTCACTTAATACCACAAAAGAGATCTCTTCAAAGTATACCTTCTCCAGCAAGGATTTGCATGGATCCCCGAGCTTGTGCAACAACTCCCTGAGCTGCCGGGCGCGTTCTTTTTTCAACATCGCATCGTCCACCATATCGGAAACCTGGGATACCTCCATTTCGGCAGGGTACGCCATTTTATGTGTATTGTATTTATCCAGGTTTCGGCGATGGTATATATGCCTTCCGATGCTGAACAAATAGGTTTTCAAACTGCTGCGCAATGGTGGTGCCAGCCGGTTGCGACGGATGTTCAGATACAGGATACTCATGCACTCGGGGTAAATATCCCGGGCCTGCTGGTAGTCGCACTTGAAAGTAGACACAATGAACCTGCAGAAATCATCCTGCAGCGCACTGTACATTTTTTCGAGTGTCTTCTGATCCCCGCTTTTCAGTGATGCCAGAAGGCCCTCATCCTTTTGATAATCACTCATTGATCCGGCCAAAGCGTGTTGCGTTACCACACAAAGTAAAGAAATGTGGTAAATCAGGAGTACCCTGCGCGGGTAAATGTGTGCAGGCATGATTTCTTGCAGAATCCCGATGAACCGGGCCATCCGTTCCAGTTTCTTCTGAAGAATCCCTAATTTAAAGTCGATTCATAATCTAAGAAGCTCATGTCCGTTCGCCTGGTGATCAATTTTTGTATTGCGATCAGCCTGCTTTTCCTGCATCAGGCTGCCGGGATCGCCCAGGAAGTATCCATATTGCTTGATAGTGCCGGGATTTATATGGATTCCGGGAAGGTAGCTAATGCCGAAAGGGTGGCAAAACTTGCCCTTGACCTCTCACGGCGCCAGCAAAACCGGGACGAGGTCACAGTCGCCGATGCGCACTACTGGGTGGGATATGCCCGGGCCCGCCAGGGACGGATTGATTCTGCAAGGGAAGAACTGGAGGAGGCCCTTGTACTCTACGAAAGGAACCTTGAGAAAGGGGATCCACGTACCGGGGCAGCCTATTCTATTCTGGCCAGTATCCTGATTGATCCGGATCCCGGGGCCGGTCTGCTGTACGCCAGAAAATTGCTGGCAAACAGGATTGCACGGCATCAGCGACCCCATGTGGAGACGGCCTATGCACATCGTCTCCTTTCGCGATACTACAGCCGGGAAGGCGCATACGATTCCGTTTATCACCACTCCATGCTGAGCATTGAAAATCACCGGGGGGCGGATTCAACCGACTTTGAGGAATACGGGCAGACATACAATGGCCTTGGCTGGTACTACGAAAACCGGGGGGACCTGCATCGTGCCCGCCTGGCATTTGAGAAAAGCGACAGCATCTTTCACCTCGCCTTCCCCCCGGACCATATCATGCATTCCAATACTTGTATCGCGTACGGCATCATCCAGCAGGCGGAACATAAATACCAGGAGGCGATCTCGAATACATTAAAGGCACTGCAGATCCGCAGCAAGACGCTGGATGAGCCCCATCCGAGCCTGGCCTACTGCTACCAGCTCCTCGGCCTGCTTTATACAGACATGAAGGATCATGCACGCTCCATGGCATACAACCGGAAGTGTATTCAAATGCTTGATGCGTACAATGGTCCCGATAACCGCTGGTCTGCAAACCTCTACAGCAACCAGGGAAACAACTACCTGGCCATCCACAAGCCGGACAGTGCCCTGTTTTGCTTTCGAAAGGCGATCCGGGACAATACGGCTGTGTTGGGGCCGGACAACTATGAACTCGTGTATCCGCTCAAGGGGATGGCAGATGCATACACCGCATACGACCAGCCGGATTCAGCGATGTATTACCTGCGCGCCTGTCACCGTCTGTGCCGGAAGATCTATGGGGACAGCTACCGTACAACCCTTGAAGCGCAGACCGGGATGGCAGAGCTTGCCCTGGCGGCCGGAAATACGGATGAAGCAATGGCGATGATCGATGGAGCGATTGCTTCCACCGGGTACGATGCCCGCCTTGATCTGCCATTTGGACGGGTCAGCTATCCCGTCGTACTCCTTGATGCCCTGCGTGTCAGATCTGCCACCCGGTTTGCACAGTTTGAAGCATCCGGTGATATCGATGAGTTGAAAAAAGCACACGATGATATCCGGGTCGCGGAAACCCTGACCAGGCATACCCGGAATTCGTTCAGCGAAATACAATCCAGGCAGATTCTTGCAGGCAACAGCCTGGGCACTTTCGAACAGGGACTCAGGGTTGCTTTTGCCTTGTTTGAAAGGACAGGAAACAGGGCGTATCTCGATGATGCCTTCAGGTACTGCGAGCAAAACAAAAGCCTGACAATCCTGGAGGCGATCCAAAATGCACGGGCTGAACGGTTTGCCGGTGTCCCGGAAACCATCCTCGATGAATTGCGCGCCCTGCAGTTCGAAATCGCATCATTGGAGACCGAAATTTCAGGGATGGGGGATCATATTGACCCTGAGAAGGCGGGGAGGCTGGGTGACATGCGGACGATGTACACAGGACTCCTCAGTGAGGTGGAGCAGGAATACCCGGAATATTATGCTTTAAAGTACCGGACCAATCCTCCTTCATTGGACTCCGTGCAGGAATGGCTCAGGGAGCATGATGCGAGCCTGGTGGAGTATTTTGCCGGCGACGGGGATCTGGCGGTATTTTTTATTTCAGGGGATACCGTCATGTATGCACTCAGGGAGATCCCCTCAATCAACCGGATGGTCAGGAGATATATCGCTGACCTGCGCGACCCGGGTATCGGCACCGGAGCGCTCCAGTCCGCAGGTGATTCGCTTTTTCTTGCGCTCTTTGATCCATTTCAAGAATATCTTGATGAACAGGTTATCATTATTCCTGACGGACTGTTGGGGTATCTTCCATTTGGTGCGCTTGCTGCGGAAGCCGGCATCGGGTACCAATGGCTGGTTGAACGCTACACTTTCACGTATGGCTTGTCCACAACACTGCTGCTCCAGGCTGGTGAAATGGCCGGATTACGGGGTGGCGTGACAGCATTTGCGCCAACATACAGTGCGGCAAATTCATTTTCCCCGCTCAGGTATAATATGGCCGAGGTAGCCGGGATCAACAAAGTGGCCGGGGGAAAGACTGTGACAGGCGACGCAGCGACGCGCTCCCGTTTCCTCGATCGAACGGAGAGGACATCAGTCCTGCACCTGGCTACGCATGCACAGGCGAATGATGCCATCGGCGAGGAGTCATGCCTCATCTTTGCACCCGGGGATTCGGCTTCATACCTCTATGTGCGCGACCTGTACAACGTGGATATCCCGGTACAACTTGCTGTGCTCTCGGCCTGTGAGACCGGAGCCGGTGAACTGCGCAGGGGAGAAGGAATGATCAGCCTGGCAAGGGGATTTGCCTTTGCCGGCGCCCGGGCTGTTGTGACAACGCTGTGGCCGGTCAATGATGAAGTGACAGCCGGCATCATGGAAGCGTTTTACCGCGGCCTGAAACGGGGGGATGTGAAGCACGATGCACTTGCCGCTGCCCAGCGGAGCTTTTTAGCGAATGTGGATGACCCGCAATTGGCACACCCATACTACTGGGCGCCATACATCCTGATCGGGGATCCGGCACCGGTTGCACTTTCCGGTTTTCAGCCACTGCTGTGGATTGGAGGGGCAATGCTGCTTATCCTCCTGGTGTTTCTGTACTGGAGATATGGCCGGGAACGGCAGTGAAGGGACCGGGACCGTACACGTATGCAGCGTCACGGTCAGCCCCCGGGTCGAAATTATTTCTTC
>JARQTN010000239.1 GCA_029976695.1 Lewinellaceae bacterium | reverse complement strand
AGGAATTAGGAATTTTGGAGCGGAGCGGAAATCCCGACAGAAGCTTGCGAATCGTCGGGAAGGCGATATGCTTTCATTTCCCCATTCAAGCGAAATAGCATAGTTTCGATCCTGATGAGATTCAACTTGGTTCATATCTGCCTGGTTTTTCTTGCTTTTGCGGTACAACTCCCCCTTCGTGCGCAGGACCAGAAGGTCGTCACGTATTCTGCCGGGCAGAAAAAGACCTACTCGATAGAAGATGGGCTGCCGGATAATTGCGTCGAATACTTTTTTATTGACAGCCTGGGCATTATGAATATTGTGCCCTGCAGGCATGTACAGCTTTCCTACAACCAGGTCTATTACCAGTTGGACGGATATCGTACGCTGAAGGAAAGGGTCTTTCGCTCCAGCGAGCCGATCCACACCCTGAACCCCCTTGGATATTCAAAGCGTGGAAAGAACTTCGGGTATATGTATAAACCCCAACGGGAATTTATTGCCAAACCAAAAATCCTCTATGAATTCGATCCGGTAACCGGGATCATAGATCAATATCGAATTCCGGAATACAGAGGCAAAAAGATCTTTATCGCCAATGTCCTTGAAAACCCCGATGGATATACCGTCCTCGCATATTCAGGTGCGACCTTCTATATTGTCCATTTTCAAAATGGAAAATTTGAAGTTCTCCATGAATTGGAAACCGTGAACGAGATCATCGGGTACCCGGTTGAATACCCATTTTATGAATCGGAACAGGCCTTTTACTTTTCTGGAACCGACAAAAGGATATACGCAATTGATAAAGCAACAGGAAAGGCTGCCGTTCTCTTTGATTTCATGAATAGCAAGTTCAGCCAGCTGATCTCAAATACGTATCAGATTGTGGAGGGGCCTAAAAGCCGTATCTATTTTGTGCTCAAATACCATGGGGCAATTTTAGCGTACAATGAATCAACCCGGGTTCTTGAATCCCCGGGAAAAAGTATCCCATCAGAATTGCTTCCCCCTTTTGATACCGTACTTGTAAATACAGACTTTTCAGGAAATCACCTGTTTATCCTGGTTCAGGATGGAAAATGTGCGTCCGCCTTCCTGCTCGATCAAAACGGTGATTTTGGAAACTTCACAGGGGTCATCCAGTTCCTTGAGGAAGATGGTTTTTACGAGATTGACTATAAAAATTTCCTTTCACATGATTTCAAAAAGGATGTTTTTGAGCTGGGTTATGAATTTAAAGGGGTTGATATCATCACCACCAATGGCATTGAAGCCTTTCCATCCCGCCCGGGCAGGGGGCTGAACGAACTATCACAGGATACGATCTACATCAATGCCGGAAGGGCCATTATCCGGAAACCGGGCGGGTTTGAATTTATAGAGGATTTCAGACTTCACAGGGACCTCCGTTTTTCTGATTCTGAACTCATCAAAGACAAGAATGGCGCAATCTGGAAATACCAGGACAATAACAGGCTGGTCAGGATAGATCCTGCGACGCGAAAAGTTGTGTATTTCGATTTCAATGCAAACATCTCCCGTTTTGTACCCGCCGCAAAAGAAAATACCATGTATGTCCTGACGGAAAACGAATTGATCGAATGGGATTACACGAAGAACGAAAAAGATGTTCTTGCCGATGCCAGCGGCATTGGTTTCGTCAACAAAATGCTGATCGATCATCAAACGCTCTGGATCGCCACAAGTTTCGGGTTGTACTCCAAAGACCTGTCAGATTCAACAGGGATTGTACAGGTTGAAAACACGACTTTACACCAGGCGATCAATTATATGCATCAAGATCGTTCCGGGCGGTTATGGCTCGGCACTTTTTCCAACGGGTTGATCGTGTATGACATTGCACTTGATACCTGTACTCAAATAAAGAAAGAAAATGGACTGTCCAATAACAATGTGGCAACCATCATCGCAGATGACCAACATGACATCTGGATCGCGACATTCAACGGGATTACCGTATTGAGTGAGGCCATGGAAAATATAGGGCATGTCTATCAATTCGATGGCCTGATCGATAATGAATGCAATCGCTGGTCCGTATTGAAAATATCGCGCGGCGAATTGATCTTTGGATCACCAAATGGTTTCAGTGTCATCAAGCCGGAAACGGTCAAGGAAAAAATCAGGAACAAAAGCAATCCCAGTATCTACCTGACCGGGATCCAGTACAGCGATTCCATTTCTGTCAGGGGGACCGATGCTCTCCAAAATGCTGTCCGGACAGGCATCAGGCTCAAGGCAGCGAACAAAAACATCAAGATCTCCTATGCATTGTCAGAATATATCTCCCCCGGGCGGAACAGGTACGCATACCAATTGGAAGGATATGACAAGGACTGGAATTACATCGGCGGCATCCATGACCTGACATTGACGAACCTACCGAGGGGAAAATATCACATTCGCATCAAGGGAGCAGACAGGCAAGGGCAATGGTCACAAAACATCATTGCAATTCCAGTTTATGCTGAAAGTTTCTTCTACCAGACCACCTGGTTTTATATGGCATGTGTTGCAGCACTAGCCTTGCTTATTTTTTCCTGGGCATACAGGCAAAGGCAAATCAGGCTTTCCCTTGAAAGTACGGTCCGGAGCAGGACACAAAAAATCAGCCAGCAAGCCGAGGATTTGAAGGAACTGGACCAGTTGAAGAGCAAACTGTACACAAACATCACACATGAATTCAGGACCCCGCTGACGATCATCCACGGGCTGGCAAAACAGATCAAGGGTCAACCAAAAATTTCGGAGATCATCAGCAGGAACACCATGAACCTGCTTGAACTGGTCAACCAGATGCTTGACCTGAGGAAGCTCGAAACCGGAAAGATGAAACTGAATGAGATCCAGAGCGATATCGTGGCATATGTCTTTTACCTGGGGGAATCTTTCAGTTCTATCGCAGCGTCGAAGGGAATCGCAGTTGAATATCATGCCGAGGCCCGACCGATCCTGATGGACTTTGATCCCGAAAAACTGAAGAGGATCATTTCGAACCTGCTTTCCAATGCGATCAAATTCAGTGAAAAGGGCGGAAAGATTAAAATCGACATAGCACGTACCCCGGCCAACAAGGAGTTGATCCTCAAGGTAGAAGATACGGGTACCGGCATTCCCCGGTCCGAAATCCCGCATATATTCAACCGATACCACCAGGCTGATGACGAGCACTCCAGGAAAGGAAAAGGGACAGGTATCGGCCTGACGATTTGTGCAGAGCTGGTCGCGTTGATGGGTGGCACGATCCATGTTGAAAGCGAGTCAGGAAAAGGAAGTTGTTTTACGGTCAGGTTGCCCATCAGGCAAACAGCAGGCCTTGTGGATAAAATGGTGCCAGAGGAAATGCCCTCTCTGACCTCTTCCATCCCCGTGAGTAAAGCGGACCTGGAAAATGAGATTGCATCCCTGGATCACCGGGAGGAAAGGGACAATATCCTGCTGGTCGAAGACAATCAGGATGTTTTATACTACCTGCTGACCTGCCTGAAGGACAGGTATAACCTGCACATCGCGCAAAACGGGCTCGAAGGCATCCAGAAAGCATTGTACCTGGTTCCCTCCCTCATCCTGAGTGATGTGATGATGCCCGAAAAAGACGGTTTCGAACTTTGCGAAACGCTCAAGCATGATCTGCGCACGAGCCACATCCCTGTTGTACTCCTGACTGCCCGGGCTGATGTAGAGTCGCGGATCTCAGGCCTCAAATTCGGCGCAGATGATTATTTGGCCAAGCCTTTCAATGAGGAAGAGCTCCTGGCCAGGATAACCAACCTGATCAGGATCAGGAGTGAATTGCAAAAAAGATATAATTCATTTGACCAATTCGACGAACCGGGCAATGCAACTGTTGAACAACAGGATAAATTCATCCTTGAATTCCGCCAGATGATCTCGGAGCATATGGATGATGAGTCTTTCGGCATCCCGGAGATGTGCAAATACCTCGGCATGGGCAAAAGCCACCTGCACGAAAAAATCAAATCGCTGACAGGAAAAACGCCCATCCACTACATGCGGTCCATCAAAATGCATCATGCCAGCCAGCTAATCAAAAGAGGAGGAATGACGATTTCCGAAGTCGCCTTCGAGGTTGGCTATTCAGACCCGAAATATTTCTCAAAAGTATTCAAGTCTGAATACGGTATAAGCCCCAGCCAGTACGTATAACAAGGGATCGCGGATTTTATTCCACCTATTCCGGAGCATCTTCCACCCATCGAAATGACAATTCGGTCATTTTTGAGAACATCAAAATATCCAAAGATGACCCATCCAGATTTCAGGAGATTCCTCATGCTTATCCTTTTCTCATGTGCATTCCAAATGACACAGGCCCAGTTGACAGCACCTTCCCGTGTCAAGACCTATGAAGTGGCCCTGAAAGGCTGGGAGATCAACCAGGACAGGGATCCCGGTTCGGATGATGAAGCCACTTTGCTCGTTTGCATGCTCGAAGACCAGAACAATGATGCGGATTACCTCATGTCCTGGAACGGGAATACAGGTCTCCCCTATGATTTGTGCTATGACCCGGATGGCATTGACCCTCCTATTAATTGGACCCCAATTTGGTATCAGAATGTCGGTACGATATCAGGCGAAAAGATTGATTTCGAATACCAATACCACGAGGATGACACGGGAGACCGTTGTTCAAGCGACCCGGGTGACGAGGCACGCCAGCGGAGCAAACTCCTGATCAACCGGACAAATAATTTTGGTGTTTGGGAGACCTATCAAATGAATCCGATGGAATTTATCGGAAACGATAACACGACACTCGTGCCTATAGAAATTTTTGTCGGATTTCGTTATAGCAAGGGCGATCATATCAATGATGCTCTGGATTTTGGGACATTGACCGCCAATTCAGGCCTTTCACATCTAAACGGCACCATTCAATATCCAGGCCTCCCATTAAACATCCCGATTCCGGATCCTTCGCTAAACTATACAAGTACTGTAGGTACTGCACTACCGGATGTATTTTACCAGTTCACGGTACCCTCAGAAGGGCTCCAGGTTGAAATAAAACTGAACAATACCACCGACTTCAATTTCAGGTTGCTGAACAATAGCGGAGCCCTCATTGACAATGCCAACGGCCAGACGACCATGGTCAGGACACTGTGCGGAGGTACCTATAAAATTGAGATTGACGGAACCCCTGGCGGATCAGAAGCCACGTTCACGATCCAGCTTACCGGCGATCCCATCAGTTTTACCAACGAGGGAACACTGACCGCAAGCTTTTCAGAAATATGCGCCAACACAGCCATTGGCCCGATCAATGGCGACCAGGTTTTTTATCTGCCTGAAAACATCCAGGTAGCCGGTTACGAATGGCAGAAAAGGCTGGACGGAACAGGTGACTGGGACGTTATTCCAGGCGCTACCGGCCAGAACCTCACAACAACGAGCAATGTGGTCATCCCCGAATCAAACAGCTTCATCGAGATCAGGCGGAGTGCGAAACAATGCGGTACCAATGGAAAATGGACACTCCCGATTACCATCACTAAAACAGCTTCAGAGGTAGAACCTGGAACACTTGAATTCCAGGTTGGGAGTGACCCCGCAAATGTTCAGGGTAGCCCGTATGCGATCCCGGAAAACCTTGGAACAAGCCCCGGCACCCTGGTCTCCGCCGCGCCGCCCCCTTCCGGGAGTCCCGGGCCGATCACATTCCAATGGGAAAAATTCGAGAACGGCATGTGGTCGGCCGTGAATTGCGGATCCAACCCGTCTGCCTGCCAGGAAAACTTAATTGTGCCAGCAGGACTCACACAGGACATCCAGTACAGGAGAAGGGCCACGAATGCTTGTGGATTGGGAGGAGTAACAGATCCATTTTATATTGAGATCATCCCCGCGAACGGTGTGATCTCCGGACACGTGACTTCCGGCCCGAATGGCACCGGAGCCAATGTACAGGGTGTCATGGTCGAAGCCATCAGAAATAACACTGGTGTAGAAGGCGGATCCCTTGTGGACAGCGTCTACACGGCAATGACGGATATAAACGGAGAGTATACGATCCAGGGAATCTACTTCGGTGCTGTGGCAGACATTACTGTAACCCCATCCAAAACGGATGCAGGCGGAACGGTCCATGAATTTAATCCGACTTCAAGAACAGTAAACCTCTCTTCCGGACAGACATCTGCCACTGCGCATTTCCAGGACCTGACCTCATTTATGGTAGAAGGAAATGTATACCAGCTTTTCGGAAGTGACAGCTGTGGAATTACAGATGTCATGATCCAGGTGGATGGCACATCAAGCTTTGCGTTTACTGATGGGCAGGGGGATTTTATGGTGGACATCCCAAGTGGCGGAAATTTCACGCTGATCCCGAGCTACCTGGACCATACTTTTGACCCGCCATCGATCAACCTGTCGGTCACACAGAACCTTTCAGGCATTGAATTCGAAAATACAACCCTGCGGACGCTGATGGGCCAGTATACCGACGGGTGCGGAAACCCTGTCGGCAATGCGGTGCTGATCATCAAATCCACCGACCTTTGCCTCGATACCACGATTACGATCAATCCGGATGGGTCATACCAGCTTGACCTGCCGGCAAACACATTTACCGTAGATTTCGAAGCATCAGGACCAAATGCGCTGGAAATCAATAATTACTTCACCATTATTCCTGAAATAGATTTGCTGGAGTTTGATACGGTGCTCAATTTCATCTACCGTCCACAGCTCCAAATGGCGGTATCCGGTTTTCCTGAAGGGTCATGCCTTGGTGGTGCACCCCTGATGAACCAGTTGGAACCTTATGAAATCACCTTTGAGGTCTGGGAAGGTGAAATTGGCAGTTGCCCCCTCGATACGGGAGCATTGGTCATCACGGACCAGATCAGTGACCGGGGCGATACAACAGTGCCCATTTCAAACGGGATCGCTGTGTATCAGATCCTTCCCGGAGACCCAAATATTATTGAGGCAGAAGATTTTCTGAAGACCATCGAATACACGGCATTCAATATCGATGGCGATGAACTGGGTACAAATACGGTCCAGGGAAGTAATTCCGTCATTGTATTGGGAAGCAAGGCCCGGGCATCAAATTTCACGACAGTAACCCCACAGATTCCGATGCTGATCCTTCGGGATCCACCAGGCGATGCCAGCTATTCTTCCGTCGAAATCGGAAATTCACTCGTCGTGAGCAACAAGTTCTTTGCCAGAGAGAACACTGCAGTAGAAACCTGGGGAGAAGTGAAAGTCGGAACCAAGTTTGAGACCGGAATCGGGTTCATCACCGAATTCGAAGTCGAAGCTACTTTGAACTCCTCCCTAACCGCGACACAGGAGGCCATCAATACGAACGAACTGGTCACCACCATTTCAACCACTGAAACGTACAGCACGAATGCAAGCGGCTCCTACATCGGGTCAAAAAGTGATGTCTTCATCGGGGCAGCCATCAACCTGACCTATGCCGCTGCTGATATCCTTTCTTTTGATGATGCGAACTGCCGAATCATCGAGGATGTGGATCTTGTTATTGCTCCTGATTCCATCGCCACGAAATTCTTCTTCTCGCAAAATCATATTGAGAACACGCTCATCCCGAGCCTGCAGTTGATCGCTGACAATACGGCCAACCCGGATACCATGCAGTTTTACCTCGACCAGATCCAGCACTGGCAAAATATGCTCCAGTACAATGAGGACCTGAAGGAAAACAGTGCGATTTTCCAGTCCAACATTACGTTTGACGGCCTGACTGGGCCGGTTGTCAGCCAAACCTCGATCAGCCAGCAATCAACGGAAAGCTTCGAGTTCCTTGTGGAAATCGATGCCTCAGTGGCTGCAGCTGCCGGTATTGAAGTGGCAGGAGCCGGCTTTTCAGGGGGCGTAAAAACGAGTTTCAGGACCCAAAGTGGCAGCTCCACCTCCTTAACGCAGATCAACACATTCACGACCCAATATTCGATCGACGATGATGATGCGTTTGATGCGATGACTGTCGATATCTACTCTGACCCGGTATACAAAACACCGATTTTCAAATTGATATCGGGGCAAACCTCCTGTCCATACGAGCCAGAGACATCCCCACTGGACATTCCGGACCTTGTGGTTACAAACCCCATTAAGACGAACCTGGATCCGAGCCAGCCTGTCAGTTTCCAGTTCAACCTGTATAACAACAGCGCCGTCAACACCGGGGTGGACCGATTGTACAACTTTGAACTCAACACAAACAGCTTCCCCTACGACGGCACCTTCTCGATCGCAGGGGAAACATCCAATTCGATCACGGACCAGGCAATCGGGTTTCAGGACCCCGTGCCCATCACCGTGACCCTGAACAAGGGCCCGACGACGGACAGTTATGAAGGTGTGGAGTTCACCCTGTATCCTTCCTGCTATGGCAATTCTGTCAGTGCTGCAGCCGCAGGCCAGCTCGCAGTCGCGAGCATCTCCGCCTATTTTCAGACCCCCTGCAGCGAGGTCAGCATTTTTGAACCGCAGGATGGCTGGACACTGAGTACCCAGGACAACAATACCCTGAACATCCACATCAAGGATTATGACAAGGATGCGCTTGAACAAATTGTCATCCAGTACAAAACCGCCCTACAAAATGTATGGACCAACGGGCCTGTCCTGGATGGAGAAGACCTGAATGACAATGAGCCCGGGGGCAGCAACCTCGGAACGATCGTGCCTTTCAATGTGGCCAACCTCGATGATAACCTTTACGACATCAGGTTGTCACTGAACTGCATCGGTGGATCAACTTTCTCAGAACGCGTACGCGGGCTGATCGACAGGGAAGGGCCAATGGTGTTTGGCACGCCAAAACCAGTTGATGATGCCTACGATTCGCCCGGTGAAGAAATTTCCATATCGTTTACCGAACCGGTGGATTGCGGCCAGATTTCCACAAGCATGATCAATACGTTAAACGGAAATGTAATCCCCCACACGATTTCATGTTCAGGGACTAAAATCCTGATCATGCCGGATATTGACCTGTTGTCACAGGACCCCGCCATTTATTCGGTAACCGTTTCCGGGATTACGGATCTCTTTGGGAACCCGTCAGAGGCAGAAACCTGGGCATTCTCGGTTGGTGATATCCCACAGCAGGCGCAGATCTGGTATGTGAACCACACAGCGCCGCCTGGCGGCCTGGGCAATTCATGGGAAGAGGCATTCAACCAACTCCAGGACGCGATAGATGCGGCAAGGACGGATGACCAGATCTGGGTTGCCGCAGGCACCTACTACCCAACCTCAGAATTCGACCTGAACAATTCAGGCGGAAGCAATCCCCGGGAACGTACATTTTACCTGAACCTCGATGTGCAGATCTATGGCGGTTTTGCAGGATATGAGAGGTCCCTTGAGGAACGGGATATCCGGAACAATGAAACAATCCTCAGCGGTGACTTCAATCAAACAGCGCAAAACGGAGATAATTCACTCCATGTCGTGGTGCTCAACGGGACCTATGGCTTTGGCATCTCAAAAAACTGCGTCCTCGACGGGCTGACCATCACGAAAGGGTTTGCAAACCAGCCGGCGCCGAACAACAGCGGAGGCGGGATCTACAATTTCGGTCCCGGTGAAGGAAACAAGGCCAACCCCACCATCTCGAATTGCCATGTCGTCAACAATTATGGTTTCCTGGGAGGCGGGATCTTCAATGACGGGTCCGCCGGGGGTGAAAGCTCTCCGTGCATCCTGTCCTCATGGATAGAAGGAAATACGGCAAGCACTTGTGCGGGTGTTTTCAATTATGCCTTTACGAACGGAACCTGTGAAGCTACATTCATTAATTCAGTATTTACAGGTAATGCAGCCAACTTTGGCGGTGGGGCAATCCAGAACAATTCTGCTACTTTCGGTACCTGTAATATAAAAATTCTCAACTCTACCTTCTTCCAGAACAGTGCATCAGTGGGAGCAGGCATTTATCACAGTGGAAATGGATTACTGATCAGTAACCAAACGACAATTATCAATTCAGTATTCTGGGACAATTTCGATGAATTGGTCGTGGGGCAAGGCAGTATCCAGATCGACAATAGCCTCCTTGACGATGGCGTGATCGACGGGATCGTGAACTTGCCGCCAAACGTATTCGGCGCACAGAATATCGATGCTGACCCCCTCTTCCTTGACGAAGCGTCATTCAACGTGCGCCTTCAGGAAATATCACCTGCCATCAATTCGGGGACTACGGATACAACCGGACTCAACATCCCGGGTATGGATTTTGACGGATTGCCGAGGTTCAACGGTACGGTCGATATGGGGGCCTTTGAAAACCCGTTTATCAATTGCCCGCAGACGGTTTATATCAGCCCTGCATATGGCGAGGTGACAGGTAATTACGAGGCTGGCAATGAAATCGTGCTGCTGAAAAACCTCACGATCCCCAATGGGACGAATGTCACTTTAAATGCGCCTTTCATCCGGATCACGGATGATCTGTCGGTCAATCAAAATATCATGCTCATGGTCAACCCGACGGGATGTACAAATTGAGGAATGCGTATGTAAAAAGGGGAAAGGTGCTGTAAAATGGACTACACATTTGAGAATGAGTAACTAAAGTTTAGAACATTAGTTACTATCTCATGTCATTTGGATCGTGGCCCATTTTCCTCAGCCCGCAAGTTACCTGCTGCAGGCTGTCAGGACAACCTCGTCTACAAACAATGGTGGGCACTGATCAGGCAGATGGAAATACACCCTGATCAAATCCTTTTCGCTGAATCTCTTTTCGATCTTCAGGTAAGCAGTTACCTCTGTCCATGTATGTGTTTTTCCCCACCAAAGGGAGTTTTCACCCACATTGCCGGTCTTGTTGTTCAGCCTCAACCGTTTGGATCTATACACGCGTTCCGGGCTTTGCTGATCTATAACTATGGATCCGTATGCATAAAAGTCAGAAATCTGCCTGTCAACATACACCTGGGCAGTGATCTTGAGGTATTTCCTTCCTTCGATCCCGTCAAAAGAGTCATAAGGGATCGTCCAGCCGGGAAAATCCTCACCGGCATTATGGTCGATGCGGTAACTCTTTTTTCCACTAAAGGCCCTGGCTGTTGTGACATTTCCATATGGCGCATGCTCAAACCCTTCGTGCACGAGCACCCTGTGATCATGATACTTCCTGTACTGATAATCATTGAGATCCAATGCTGCAGAGATCTGCTGGTTATACTCAGTTCCCCGAAATGCCTGGAAATAGTACGCACGATTTGCCAATTCCGTCCTGAGCACCCCATGGATGTTCTGCCAGGTCTGAAAGAAATTCAGTGCAAAAAACGGGATACACAGAAAAAATGCGGCTTTCAGGAAACCCCTTTCACTTAGCTTTGTGGTCATAGCAGCAACAGGGATCGCCAGGACCGGGTAAATGTCGATCATGGGCCGTGAACCGAATCCGTTGATATAGTTCCAGTTCCACCAGCTATATGTGATCCATGAATGCAGCACGAAAATGGAAAGGACCATCGGGAGAAAATTCGATTTCACAACGGATTCAGTCCTGATAAAGAACAGGCCAATGATCGAAAGCGCCATGAGCGGAGCATACACAAGCCATCCATTGGAAAAACCGAAAAATCCCCTGTACACTTCAGGATCAAGGAAATCAAATCCTTCAGTTGTATAGCTGTAGTAAATCCAATCACCTGTCACATATTTCCAATATGCAATCTGTGGAACTCCCATGGATATGAACCCAACGGCCAGCCCCAGCAGGAGAATCCTGTGCTCAACGATCCAAAACCTGATGCGCCGTCGAAGCGCATTCCAGGATCCTGTACCGTAAAGGGCCGGGATGAGCAGGCAGATTACTTCAGTGGGCCGGATCAGGGTGATCA
>JARQTN010000238.1 GCA_029976695.1 Lewinellaceae bacterium | reverse complement strand
AGTATCCCCTTATTTAACCTTCCTCGCTTCCGTATTCCCGCCCTGGTGCAGGGTCAGCCCCGTCACATTGCCTTTTTTATCCATCCGGAACGTGATCTGGGCATCCACCAAACGGCTGTAAAATCGGACCTCGGATGCCGGGTAGATCGGGCTGACCATCTGGCCAGTCGGCTCGACCATCAGCTGATCACCATCAAGGGTGATCGTAAAGTTGAATCCCGGTGCCAGCTCATAGACACCCGTGTACTTTTCCAGGACATCGACAGGTACGATCACCGGCTTTACAAGTCCGCTCGTATCCACACCCATGCTTGCCAGCATGTTCAGGCCGTTCTGGTTGACCGGGTCCAGCTCCACGGACTTCCTGTAATACGAGATCGCCTTCGCCGTATCCCCGCTCACCATACAGGCCTCGCCCATGCTGTCGTACACATTCGGCGCATCGGGAAAAAGATCGATATTGAAACCGAAAACAGCAATTGCCTTGTCATATTCTTTCCGGCCCAGGAAATAATACCCGAGGCTGTTGATGTTCCCCTCATCTTTCTTGTATTTGCCCGGATGATCCTTCAGGCGCTTTTTGGCCTTTTTCACTGCGTTTTTCGGTGCATGATCCATCAGCAACCGGTTCAGTTCGGCAGCGATCGGGATCGCCGGCATGTCATAGGGCTTCCCTTCCAGGATGTTGGCAATCCCCTCACGGATTTCCTGGTTCGCTACCGCCCCGCCATTGTTGGTCAGGAAAATGAGCGTATTCTGGTCCTCGAGGTTGCGCCCGATGTATGTCCTGAAACCATTCAGGCTGCCGCCATGGGATACCGTCTTCTTCCCATCAGCCATGACCACTCCCCAGCCGTAACCGTAGTTGGAGATCTCTCCGTCATTCAGCGCCGTAGGGGTATACGCCTCTTCGAGCGTTTTCTGTGAAACCAGCTTGTCTGTGTACAAGGCACGGTCCCATTTGAACAGGTCATCCACGGTCGAGAACATCCCCCCGGCACCCGTCGTCAGGATCTCGTAATCGTCCTTCATCCCGGACTGGTTGTACCCGATCGCGCGGTTTTTGATCACCGGTTTCGAGGCATCATAGACCAGGGTACGGTCCATGTCCAGTGGATCGAAGATCTTTTCTTTCATGAACTCGTAAAACGGCTTCCCTGAGGCTTTTTCCACGATCATGGCCAGCAGGACGTATCCTCCATTGCTGTACCGGTACATGTCGCCCGGCCTGAAATCAAGGCTGTCCTGCTTTACCAGCAATTCGTACACATCCCTGTTGGTCAGGTCCGGTTTATATGCACCCAGGCGGTAATGGTCCGGGATGCCTGATGTATGGGTCATCAGGTGCCTGATCGTCACGCCACGGGCATAAGCAGGAAACGCGGGGAAATACTTTGACAGCGGATCCGTATACGATAGCTTTCCTTCCTCTTTGAGCATCATGACAGCCATCGTGGTGAACTGCTTGGAGACGGATGCCAGGTAAAAAGCGGTTTCAGGTGCCAGCGGGACACTGTTCTCAAAATCGGCATATCCGAAAGATTTCCGGTAGATCACTTCTCCATGTTCCGCAACGAGGATCGCCCCGTTGAACAGCCCATTCTCAGCAGCATGCATCATGAACGCGTCGATCTGTCGGGCTTTGTCCGGCGATACAGCCGTCTGCTGGCCTTGCACAGCAACACCAGCGATCGTTGAAAGCGTGAAAAAGAGGAGGGAAAACAGGATCCTGATCATGTCATTTGGGTTAAATGAAGATAATTTCACCAGGATGCGTATCATGCCTCTACGATCATCCGGGCTTGTCAAATGTAAAACGAATAAACCGGAATGCGCTAAAAGTTTCGATGGACGCCTGCTTCACAAGGATACCCGGTCAATGCCACTCGAGCCGGAATGATTGTGCAGCCGGCTTCTATCCGGAAATTTGACCTTTTGCTGACCCCTATCCTTGTATCCGAATTGCCCAATCCATACCTTGCAGGTTGTCATTCGAAAATTCAATGCAGCCGGAAGAAAAGGCCATCAGGACATCGTACTTCAGTATCCTGTCCAATACCTTGCTCGCCGTGATCAAGGCACTGGCAGGGTTTTTCGGCAATTCGTGGGCGCTGATTGCCGACGCGATCGAATCCACAACGGATATTTTCTCTTCACTGCTGGTATTGATGGGCCTGAAGTATGCCCAAAAGCCGGCCGATGAAAACCATCCCTATGGCCATGGCAAGATCGAACCGCTGATCACTTTCATTGTGGTGGCCTTCCTGGTGACTTCGGCGACCATCATCGCCTACCAGAGCATCCTGAACATCCAGGACCCGGGAGAGGCACCTTCGCCATGGACCCTGATCGTACTGGGCGCCATCATCCTGTGGAAAGAGATTTCCTACCAGGTCGTGATCCGGAAGAGCAGGCAAACCCACAGTTCCTCCCTGAAAGCCGATGCCTGGCACCACCGCAGCGATGCGATCACTTCCGTGATGGCATTCATAGGCATTTCCATCGCCACCATTTTCGGGGAAGGGTACGAGGCCGCAGACGACTGGGCGGCGTTGTTTGCGGCAGGTTTTATCCTGTACAACAGCTACCTCATCTTCCGGCCCGCCCTCGGCGAGATCATGGACGAGCACATCTATGATGACCTGATCGAGGAGATCAGGAAGGAGGCCATTTCGGTACCCGGCATCCTGGGGACGGAAAAATGCTATATCCGGAAATCAGGCATGCGCTACTACGTCGACCTCCATGCAATTGTGGATGGCGACATCACCGTACATACCGGGCATGAGGTCGCACACCGGCTGAAGGACCACCTGCTTGAGGTGATCCCGAACCT
>JARQTN010000237.1:37744-41453 GCA_029976695.1 Lewinellaceae bacterium | reverse complement strand
CTTCAGCGGACGGTTAGATGGATTTCCCACTAACCGGGCTTTCAGCCCGAAATACAATCATTTGTTCTCCAGCAACTCCAAATACCCCTGCACCACCTCATTGGGCACGGCGATCGCAAGATGATAATGCCTGATCTTCCAGCCGTGATTCGTTTTGGTCAGGACACCCGAGCCACGGCAGTCACCCATCCAGGTATCCAGCAATTCATCAAACCAGGCGGTATTGCCATCATCTGAAAACGTAACTGTTCTCGACAAAGGCTTGAAGGCCCATGCCGACTCCCTGTCGAAGTATTCCTTTGACCAGGCCCGTAACTCGTCACGGGTCCAGCGCTCCGTGGCATCCGTTCCGATATACACGCAATCCGCGGTCATCATACCGAAAAAAATGTCTTCATCTGCCGTGGCCGCTGCATGGTGCCATTTGTTCAGCATCGCCTCCAGATGGTCTTCCGTGCGCTCCACACAATTTTCCTGCCTGCGCGTGTCCATGATCTGCACGATTTTCCAGGCATCGCCCAGTTTTGCCATCTGGAAAGCATCCACCCCGCAATGCATGAAATCCCCATCCACATACAACAGGTAATCCGCCCATACGGAAGCAAGGTTGCCGTCAATACGGATGTCCCATGAAGTGATCTGCTCATCCAGGTAGCGGTCGCCGGAACCGGCAATCATCTCCTTGAAACGTCTGATCGGGGTTTCCTGCGTCACGGCCCCGCCATCACGATTGGCTGTTGCCGTGATCAGGCGGGCCTGCGGTGCGAAACATGCGCCCAGTTTGGTGGAATCCTTTTCGCGCATGGCATCAAACAAATCAATGACTACCTCTTTGACAGCAGCCTCCCCTGAAATTGACTGGCTGAGGGAAGGGGTTGCAGAAAGCAACAAATAAAAAAAGGGCAGCAAATATTTCATATTCTTAATTTAAAATCTGGAAAAGGGATTCGCCTGACGAATGCATACATTCCCTGAAAAAGCCTGGTGTACTTGACAATAACTCCTTCAGAAACGGGTTTACATATGCGTCATTCGGGTGAAAGGTAATACTATCTTTACGCCCTGTAACCAGCTGGTATGCAAAAAACTTTCCTGGCCAATCTCGGATTCCTGGTGGCGATCAACCTGATCATCAAGCCGCTGTATGTATTCGGGATCGATGTGGGTGTCCAGAACGCAGTAGGCAACATGTACGGCCTGTACTTCGGACTCCTGAATTTCACCTACCTGTACATGATTGTGGCTGACCTCGGGATCCAGCAATTCAACAACCGCCAGGTCGCCTATGACAGGACCCGGATCAGGGAACTCTTCCCAAACCTCTTTTTGCTAAAAGGTCTGCTTGTGATCCCGTTTTTGCTGATCGGCACGGCAGGTGCCTGGATCACCGGCTATCTGGCCAACTGGCAGATCCTTGCTGTGATCATGCTCAACCAGGTGCTGGTTTCCCTCTCCCTGTTTCTCAGGTCCAATATCAGCGGGCTCGGGTTTTACCGGACAGACAGCATGCTTTCTGTACTGGACAAGGTATTCATGATCGTGGTGTGCGGTTTCCTGCTGGTCTACCCGGAAACGAAAGAAGAATTCACCATCAAGACCTTCCTGTATGCACAAACCACCTCTTTCATCCTCGTCTGCCTTGCCGCATTGTGGAAACTCAGGGGCAGCGGCATTTTCGCGCACCTGAAACCTGATTTAAAAGGCACATGGCCCCTTATCAGGAAGACGATCCCGTTCGGGCTTGCCGTTTTCCTGATGACCATGTACACCCGCATCGACGGGGTCATGATCGAGCGCCTGCTTCCAACCGGACGTTATGAAGCTTCAGTCTATGCCGGAGGGTACCGGCTCCTGGATGCCGCCAATATGCTGGCCTTTCTGTTCCCCCCGCTCCTATTGCCCATGTTTTCGCGCCTGCAGGACAAGTTCAACGAACTGGTCAAGTTGCTAAAGCTGAGCTTTTCCCTGATGTGGACACTCGTGATCATTGCTTCTGCCTCCTGCTATGCCTTCCGTAACGAGATCATGGACCTCCTGTACGTCCAGGCCAATGTGTATTGGGGCAGTGTATTCGGGGTACTCATCCTCAATTTTTTCTGGATGGGCCTGATCCATGTGTTCGGGACGTTTGTCACTGCGACCGGGCGCCTTCAGACGGCAAACTGGATCTTTTTTTCATGCATCCTGCTCAATATCTGCCTGAACCTGCTCCTGATCCCGGATTACAAGGCATGGGGTGCGGCAATCACGACGTTTGTGACACACGGTGCTGTCGTGGTAGGGTTGAGTATTGTGATCCGGAAACACCTGTACCATAAAGCCTTCCTGGGTACTTTCTTGAAAGGCTGTGTGTTCGCAGGCATCGTCATCCTGTTCAACTGGGGATTCTCGGTCCTCCCGGGAATACACTGGTTGATCCGGTTTTTGATCAGCGTACTGCTGTGTATCCTGGCTGCGTTTATGACAGAGGTGCTCGACAGAAAACAGCTTGCTGACAGTTTTATTCGATCAAAACGGGCTCAATAAATTTCCTACTTTTGCCAAGCAAATTTTTCAGATGAAGCAGGAATACAATTTTATGGGCATTCTCAGGACCCTGTACCTGTGGAGAAGGCCCATCATGTATGTGACAGGAGGTGCATTTGCACTTAGCCTGGTCCTGTCCTTTCTGCTGCCCGTGTACTACCAGGGCAAGACTGTTTTCTATGCCGCCAGCCAGGACCTGTTCAAACCTGAAAAAGTCTTTGGAGGATCGAACAGCGATATGTATTATTTTGGCGGGGGTGAGGACATTGACCGGATCCTGACGATTGGCTATTCCAGTGAGCTGATCAATTTCCTGGTAGACAGCTTTAACCTGTACCAGCATTATGACATCGCCCCGGACAAGCCGAGGTCCAAATACAATGTGGAGAAACACTTTCTGGGCCTTTACGATATCCTCCAAACCAAGCGGGATGCGCTGGAACTCACGTACGAGGATAAAAACCCCGAAATGGCAGCAATCATCGCAAATGCAGCGCGCGACCGGATCAACACGATCGCGTCGGGGCTGATCAAGGATAGCCAGCAAAAGATCGTCACTTCCTACCAGATCGCTATCCGCGACAAGGAGAATGCAATCAACGAGCTGCTTGACTCCCTGACATATTACCGCGAAAAGCACAAGATCTACAGCCCTAAAGAACAAACGGAATACCTCTCCGGGAGGCTGACCGAACTTGAATCAAAACTCATCGGAACGAAAGCCAAAATCTCTTCACTTGTCAACATCCGAGGCAGGACCCGTGCCCTGAATGACAGCCTTTCCATCCTCAGGGCAAACCAGGACGCGCTGGAACAGGAGTTGCTTGTCCTCAATTCAGACACGAGCAAAAGCAGCTTCAACCTCAGGAATTTCAACCAGGCGAAAGGCAAGATCGAGATCCTGGAGGAATCTTATGACCGGGCAAATTCACAACTGAGTGCTGACCGGGAAAGGCTGAAATTCTTCAAGGCTGCGCTCACACTGGATATTTCGGCGGTCAAGACAATTGAAGAAGCAAGTGTTCCCGTAATCAAGCACAGGCCCAAAAAATCAATCGTGGTGCTTGCCAGTACCGCGGCAGCTTTCCTGTTTTCGATCATTGGTGTGCTGTTGATCGTGGCCTACCGGGAGGTGGACTGGAGAGAGATCACGAAGCCGGAGGAGGATGTTTAAATGACGGAT
>JARQTN010000237.1:24462-37644 GCA_029976695.1 Lewinellaceae bacterium | reverse complement strand
CGGGTTGCGGGTTTCCCTCCTTCGCTATCGCCTTCACTAAAGTTTCAGCGATCGAAGAAAGCTTCGGCGGGCGAGGCGGGTTGCGGGAAATAAAGATTCAATTTCTAAATAAGCCCCATTTTTCGACTGCGGCCTTCCTTCGTCGGCCTTCGCTCAAAATGACAATGAAAAATTCATCGTAAAAGGGCATCATCATTTTCATTCCGGTGTTTCTTTAATGTTTCCTGTTTTTATATCATAACCGCGGAATGCATCCGCGGCTTCCACTCATGAAGGCGGCTTCTTGCTATGGGTTAAAACCCAAATTAGGGGTGATCTCTCCTCCGTTCGCTGTCCCGATAGTTGATCGGGAGAACGGCAATCGATCCAGAAAGGAAGGGCATTATGGGGCAAAAGATAAATTAGATTTCCATCGACTTGATTGCCGTCGTCCCGAATGCCGAAAGCTTTCAGCATCGGGATCAACCGACGGAAAATGAAGGCAGAATTTTCGGCATTAGCCATTAAACTGCCAATGGCCAAAAGCAAATGGCATGAGCATGAGCAGGTTGTCAGCCAGCCAAAACATCAATAATCCCGGATCTCCGAAATGATAAAAAAGCCGTCATCCCCCTGCTCCTGGTATTTGGGCATGAGCAGCATCCCGGCATCCGGGGCGTAAATCGGACCTGACTTGTCATAGGCCAGGAGTTCCCCCTTTTTGACAGGCTGGAAATTCTGAAAATTCGGAAGCATCTGAAAGTTGTCCGAAGCTGAAATCTTGTGCCACTTGATCAGTTCAGCTACCTTGGGGAGGTTTTTGGAATATTCGATAAGCAGGTAATTGTGCTGGTTTTCCACGTCTTGAGGGCGTACGGCACCGATACTGCTCATACAATTGATGATCGCCGCAATCGAGCGGTTGATAGACAATTTCTCCTCGTGCTGGCCGGCCTCGAACACCACCCCTGTTGTGGGCACCTTCAGGTTTTCAGTTGTAAAATACTCAAGTGTCGTTCCCTGGATCCCTTTTGCGATCCCTTTGATCACGGGTGCACGCAGATCGACGGCAAGGCGGACGCTTTTTGGGTCGTCATCATTCGTGATGCAGAATATCCCCCCCTTTGCGGTTGTGGTGTGCAGGTCCATGAAGATGACCTGTTCAGGCTGGTAATCCGCAATCTCCCGATCCACTAAATCGATCAACTCTCTGATCTCAAAATCCTCCGCATCAAAGGTCGTAATGTCGGCTGCCCGGACTTTGGCGATATTCTCCCGGGTGAACGAGCGGTTCATATCCTTGTCGATAAATCGCTTTCCTGCTCTAAGCGCGTGAAGGTTTCCGCGCAGGCCGATAAATTTTCCGCTATACTGGAAATCCGGGTTTGTGATGGGCTCCACTTCCAGCATTTTCCCAACCAGATCGATGGCTTTTACGCCTGCCAGTTCGTTTCCATGCACGCCTCCAAGGCAAATAAGCAAAGGCCCCCGTTCGGGCCCTTCAAACGAACAAATCAATCGATCCCGGTGCATATGCTGACTCAACACAGGGCGCAAATATAGTCAATAATCGATCCCCATTTCGATCCTTTTCCAGCGTCCTCAGCGGTGATCGGCCCTCGTCCTGAGGGTATCCTGACAGCTGTATTTCCTGCTTGCTGTGGGGTCAACCTGCATTCCGATCCTGACCAAACATTTGCTCCATCTGTTATATGTAATAAATACAGGATCATTTGATTTTGGCATGATCTTTGGCTTTCAGTTTTTATCAACCTCTTAAATTGATGGCAACATTTCTAAGTTTCATTTCAATCATTTTCCTGTTCCCAGGCGGTCCTTCGAGGCCTTCTGACCTGAAGGAAGTCACAAGGCAATATATTGAAACTTACAAGTATCTGGCCATTGACGAGATGCACCGGACCGGGATCCCCGCCAGCATCACGCTGGCCCAGGCTATCGTGGAGTCCAGTGCAGGGACAAGTCTCCTTGCCACGGAGGCGAACAACCACTTTGGGATAAAATGCAAAAGCTACTGGAAGGGTGAAACTTATTACCAGAAGGACGATGACCGCGACCGGAACGGCCGGCTCGTCGACTCCTGCTTCAGAAAGTACGCAGACATTGAAGCATCCTATATCGACCACAGCAACTTCCTTGTAAATACGCTGCACTACCGGCCGCTGTTTGACCATCACCGGACGGACTACAGCAACTGGGCAAAAGGGCTCAAGGAATGCGGGTATGCGACGGATGCCAGTTACGCAGATAAAATCATTCAAACAATAAAAAAATACAGGTTGGACGAACTTGACTATTACGTGGTCAGATACGAATAATTCAATCTTTTTCTCCAGTTCATTTTCAGATTGTGCCGGAGCCTGATGAGGACAGTAAACCAATCTTGACAATAGGATCGATGAAAGTTGTTTCTATCTCAATTCTCCTCAGAAGGCTTCGGCCTTTTTTCCATCACATCCACCCTGTCATCACGGTACATCACCCGGTTGCGGAAGATATCGATAGCCTGGAAAATGGCTGACCGGAACGAGCCCGGATCAGCTTCATTCTTGCCGGCAATATCGTAGGCGGTCCCATGATCAGGTGAGGTTCTGATAAATGGCAGGCCTGCCGAATAGTTGACCCCCTTGCTGAATGTGAGCGCTTTAAAAGGGATCAAGCCCTGGTCATGATACATCGCCAGCACCGCATCCACTTTCCTGTACAGGGAAGCACCGAAGAAACCATCAGACGGATAAGGCCCCATGACCAGTTCACCGGATTTTTTTGCTTCAATGATCAAAGGACGGATGATTTCCTCCTCCTCATTCCCCATGAGCCCGTTATCGCTGGCATGAGGGTTCAGCCCGAGGACGGCAATGGAAGGCTTTTCGATTCCAAAATCCACTTTCAGCGAATCGATCAGGATCTTCAGTTTGCGATTGAGGTTTTCTTTCGTAATGGCGGGCACCACATCTTTCAGGGGTACGTGGGCGGTCACCAGGGCCACCCGCATGGTATCGCTGACCATCATCATCAGGTGGTTTTGCGTACCCATCTCCTTGGCCAGGTATTCGGTATGCCCTTTGAACGGAAAGTCAGCCATTTTCATGGCTTCCTTGTTGATCGGTGCCGTGACCAGGGCATCGATCCGCCCTTCCTTCAGGTCCCTGATGGCCCTGTCGAGTGCGATATAAGCATATTTTCCGCCTTCTTCAGTAGCTGTGCCCAGGTTGATCTTCACCTGGTCCATCCAGCAATTGACCACATTGACCTTATTCGTGCTGAGGCGTTCTGCATCCCTGTGGCTGCTGAATGAGAAATCCGTGCTCTTGACGATGTTTTTGTGGTAGGAGATCACCTTTGCGGAGCCATAGATGACCGGGATGCAATTGTGCAGGATGCGCTCATCCTCCAGTGTTTTTATGATGACTTCCGGCCCGATCCCGTTGATATCTCCTATGGTTATTCCGATCCTTACTTTTTCCATATGCTGATGTTCCTTTTGAACAGTCAACGAAGATAACCCGGAAAATTGACATATTCCATCCTCCCGGCTACACGAAGCCTAAAGCACTGTAAATGTATTCGTTAGAATCCAAGATGAAATTCCCCGAAAGAATCGCTATCCAGGATATCCAGGGATTGATGCAAATGCAGTATCCCAGAAATCAATATCCCGCAGCCTGACCGTCCTTTCTCGATTCGGAAGCCCCATAGTAGACACCTTCACCATGGTCCCGCATGATTGCCTGGTAACCGCCAAATCCACCAAGGGTGGATGATATCCGGTGTCCCCTGGACACGAGTGCCCGGATCACTTCGGGGTCGAAGCCGGTTTCCAGGTACAGTGTCCCGCCATCTGTCATCTCTTCCCCTGTCGGCTGGCTGGACCCGGTATGCCTGATCCGGGGTGCATCACCTGCTTCCTGCAAGTTCATGCCAAAATCCACCAGGTTGACCACGATCTGGACATGTCCCTGGGGCTGCATGGCTCCACCCATCACGCCAAAACTCACCCAGGGTTTGCCATCTTTTGTAATAAATGCCGGGATAATGGTATGGAAAGGCCGCTTGCCAGGCTCGTACACGTTCGCATGGCCTTTCTTGAGGCAGAAAAGCTCTCCCCTGTCCTGGAGGATGAACCCAAGCCCTGGTGGTGTCATGCCTGAACCCATCCCGCGATAATTGCTCTGGATCAGGGAGACCATTGTCCCTTCCTTGTCTGCGACAGTCATGTATATCGTTTCTCCCCCTTCAAGTGCCCCGGCATCATATGTACGGGCAGCACGATCCGGCCGGATCAGCGCCCTCCGCTGGTCCGCATAGGTATCTGAGATCAATTGATCGACAGGCACATCCGCAAAGTCCATATCGGCATAGAATTTCGCCCGGTCCTCAAAGGCCAGCTTTTTTGCCTCTGTCAGGTAATGGATGTATTCTGCCGATCCAAAGCCCATGGCCGCGATGTCGTATCCTTCCAGGATCTGGAGCATCTGCAGGGCTGCGATCCCCTGGCCATTCGGCGGGAGCTCCCAAACATCATAGCCCCGGTAATTGACGGATTGCGGCTCCACCCATTCTGAAGTATGCGCTGCCATGTCCTCTTTGGTCAGGAACCCGCCCTGTTCTTTCATGTATGTGGCGATCACCTCTGCAATTTCGCCTTCATAAAACACTTCCCGGCCTCCTTCCGCGATCTTCTTGAGTGTGCTTGCAAGTGCAGGATTCCTGAAAATCTCTCCTTTCTGCGGAGCCTTGCCCCCGGGCATGAAAATTTCTGCAAAGCCATCATACCGGGAAAGGCGCCTTGTACTTAAACCCCAGTAATACGCAATCAACTCCGATACCGGAAATCCTTCTTCTGCATAGTGGATCGCCGGGGCAAGGATCTCCTCCATGCCCAGTTTTCCGAACTTGCCATGCAGTTCAAACCATCCATCCACACAGCCAGGTACGGAAACAGGGAGCGGACCATATGCAGGGATGTGATCATACCCGTTCTCCAGGAAGTAGTCCAGCGTCAGGGATCCCGGGGACCTGCCGCTTGCATTCAGGCCATAAAGCTTTTTCGTTGGCCCGTGCCAAACGATGGCAAAAAGGTCTCCGCCCATGCCGTTGCCTGTCGGCTCCATCAGACCAAGGGCCGCATTTGCTGCAATCGCAGCATCCACTGCAGTCCCTCCCTGCTTCATGATATCAAGTGCGATCTGTGTCGCGAGTGGCTGGCTGGTGGCAGCCATGGCGACCGGAGCAATCACCTCTGACCGGGAAGCAAAATGTTTGCCCGTCAACCTGTCCTGTCCTGCGATATGAGATTGCATGAAAACGAGAAGCAGGAGGAATAGAATTACATTTTTCATTGGAAAAAGATTTATGTCAAATGATAAACTGGCGGATCACCCCATTCCCCAGGGATGATGAATTAGTTGATAAATTTATGAATCATCCGGGCATTTCCGAAAGCACTTATCGGATTGGTATGATAGGGCACACTGCTTTGCTGAAATGAGACTCGGACAGACAGTTGCTATTCCGCATCCCTTTCCAGAAGATCCAGGTACCGGCTTTCCATTTCGCGCATGACGCTTGTTTCTGCAGCGCTCTTGTCCTTGTAGCCGCATAAATGGAGGATCCCGTGTACCATGACCCTGGCCAGCTCCTCATCAGGCCCGACGCCCTGCTCAGCAGCATTGTCTCTCACCCGGTCAATGCTGATATACAGTTCAGCTTCCATCGGATCCTCTTTCAATGGAAATGTAATGATATCCGTGAAGTAGTCGTGGCCCAGATAGGTGCGGTTCATTTCCAGCAACGCATCATCGGACAAAAAAATGACCTGGATCTGCCCAACCTTCCTTCCTTCCGCGTTCGCTACCTGGACTAGCCAGTCCGCATATCTTGATTCATCTGTGAGACATTGTTCGACACCCTCGTAAAAGAACAGGATGCCCTGCTCTTCCGCTTCATCCGGGAGGATAAAGGGCATCACAGGCGAAAGATCAGCTCTACCGTACTCCCGTTACCCTGGAAAATGACCCTGTCGGACAATTCCTTCATCAGGAAGACACCCCTGCCCCCGCACTTGAGCAAGTTTTCCGGGCAGGTGGGGTCCGGGAGCTTGTTGTAATCAAAACCATTTCCTTCATCCGAGATCGTAAACCGGAGGCTGTCGCCATTCTTCTTGTACCCGATATGAACGACTTTATTTTCATTGCTCCGGTTGCCATGCCGTATTGCATTATTCACCGCTTCAGTCAGACTGATGAGAATGTTTGGATAGAGCTCGGGGCTGATCCTGTGTTTTTTTGCGAGTTCCTTCACATAATCCTCCACCTGGCAAATGCAACTTGGTGTAGAAGAAAGTTTGAGCATACCCATTGATTATTCCAGAGTTCTATTGCTTTTTCAACGCGTTGTAATACTCTTCCACCAGGAATTTATAATACGGTTTAAGGTTTGGTGAAACAGTATTGTATTGTTCGATTTCTGACTCTCTTTTCCTGATATATTCCTCCAGTGAAGGGGGCATTTTACGCTGTATCTCCTGGGCCGTTTCGGCTTTCCGCTTCCTGTCCTTGTCCCGCTCCCGTTCGGCCCTCTCGGACTCGAGGAGACGGGTCAGGATCTCTTTCTGGCGCTCATACATTTCAGCAGTCAGCCGTTTATTGACAAGGTCAATTTCCACCTTATCCATTTCATTCAGGATATTTTCCAGCGTCTCGTCACCCTTGCCCTGTTCCTGCTTTGCATTTTGCAGGTCCCTCAATGCCTTGCGCAGAGCAGCTTGCCTTGCTGCCATCTGGGCAAAGTCTTTGCTGGATGGTTTGCCGCCGCTTCCTTCAAGGCCCTCACCCATCTTCTTCATATCCTCATTCAGCTTTTCCTGGCCCTCCGTGATCTTGTCCAGTGGCATGCGTCCCCCTTTCCCTTTGCCGCTTCCCGAACCACCGGGATTGTTGCACATCTGGCTGCCCGGCATCATGCTCGACATTTGCTGCTGCATCTGGTCCATTACTTCACTCAACATTAGTGCCAAATCATTGAGGTTCTTCATGGTCCGGCGCTGCTGGTCCGAGGCTTCCGGCTTTTTACGTTCTTCCAGCTTTGAAAGACTGGTACCCAGGTTTTGATTGACCTCTGCAACTTTTTCCGTGATAAATGACTCGATCTGTATGACGCGCTTCGCAAGCGCCTGCAAACTGTCCTCAACAACCTTGAAATCATCCTTGATCTTGTACTGATCCTGGACCAGTTCGACATACCTGGGAGAGGTTGTATTCCGGGTCACATTGAATTCAGATACAAGGTCTTCCTGGTCAAAAGACAGGGTGACCAGGTTTTCGAGTATCTGGCGTAGCGTGGCCATATCCTCCTGCATCTGTTCCATTTCCCCGGACATCATCTGGGAGGACATCTGCTGTGCCATATCCCGCATGCGCTGGGCGGCATTTTTCTGGCTTTCCGATGCCTTTTTATTCTGCTGCTGCTCCAACTGCTCCATGCTGTTCTCCATATCCTGGTCGATCTTCTCCATTTTCTCTCCGGGATTATCCAGGTTCTTCGGCCGCTCAAGCGCTTCGTTCTTCTTCTCCAGCTCCTTCATGTCCTCCTGCATCTGGTCAAACTCATCATTCAACTCCTGCTGCTCTTCCTTCAGCTCTTCATTGGCTTTCTGTTCTTCTTTCGTTTCCTCGCTGAGTTCTTCAAGCTTTTCAGCCATTTCTTCCAGTTTCTGGAGCTGTTTTTCCATCTCCATCTCGACTTCCATCTGCTTGAACAATTCCAGCAGACGCTCCATTTCCTTTTCAAGCTGCTCCTCTGAAAGTTCCATTTCCTCCATCATCTCAAGGGCATCCTCCTTCTCCATCTCCTCGAGCTTGTCCTGGTATTTTTCCAGCATCTCCTTCATCTCCTCGGTCATCAGTTCCTCGAACATCTCCTGCAATTTTTGCTGCTTCTCCAGCAGTTCATCCGAAGGTTCAAAAAACTCCTCCTGGTTTTTCATATTCTCCTCAAACCGCTCCTGGGCCTCCTCGAGCTTTTGCTGCATCTCCTGCTGCTTTTCGAGCAGTTTCTCCAATTCCTTCTTATTCTGCCACTCCAGCTTCTTCTCCTGGAAGAGTTTTTCACGCATTTTTTTCATTTCCTCCTGGAGTTTCTTTGAATCCTCCATGGATTTGGAAAGGTCGTCCTTGATCTCGTCGTTGTTTTCCTTTTCCTGGTCTTCGAGCTCTTCTTTCGTCGGCATGCGGTACTGCATGATTCCGGTCCTGCTCGACTTGCTGCCCGATACGGCGTCATTGTCAAACACTTCAAAATAGTAGGTGACTTCCTCCCCAGGTTCGAGGTTGAGTTCCCGCATGTCAAACGTGTGGGTGTATTGAAACTGCTTGTTGCTCTTCATTTCAAGCGGGAAGGACTGAAGCGGTTCTTCAGAATCATCCGCATTGATCCTTTTGTAATTGAAGGAAAGGCTGCGCAGTCCGTAATCATCGCCCACGTCGCCGACAAAAAAGACGAGGCGCTGATCCGTGCTGTCCTCAAATTTCTCTACACTGATCGATGGATACTGATCAGGAATGACATTCAGGGTATACTGGATCGAATCAGCTTCCGGCAGGAATTTGTTGGAAAGGAACATCTGGTAACGTGCATCCCGCATCGCTCTCTTTGACAGGCTGAAGTAGGCATCTCCTTTCCTTTCCGCCTCGACCGCCTCTTCTTCATTGGAAAAGCGGATATCGATCTCATCTGTGTTCAGGGTATTGAACTCCCAGGTCACGCGCGTCCCTTTCGGAACGACGAGGTCACCAATATTGGAAAGGGTTTCATCCTTTCGTCCCGTGTATGCCGGATAGTCCAGTGCAATGTCAAAGGATACGATGTTGGGTTTGCGCAGCACACTCAGGTCATATGCTTTTGAACGTACATCACCGGCAAAAATGTGAAAACGCGTATCGGACTGCACATTTTTAAACCTGTAGGTAAATGCATCCCGGTCATCCTTGCGCAGGCGGTACTGGTAGTCGTCTACCATGATGGAAACCTCATTGGGCAATACTTCACCTTCCACCTTGACCTCGAGGAGGAAATCATCATACTGGACAACAGAAAGGTCATCCTCATTCTCAATGACAAATTTGAAAGGCGCTTCCCGCTCAAAATCCTCATTGTTCCTGATCAACCTGGTGGTACTGTCTTTGATCACTGAAGGAGCCGCCACAAGGAGTACGAGCAGCAGCAAGAGCGGCGGCAACGCATAGCGCAGGTATTTCCTGTTTTTGGACAGGTCAATGGCTGACCTGAAAGGGACAGGGGTAATCTGAGCCGTTTTCTGGTCAATCCCGGCATAGACCAGTTCAGGGCTCTGCATTTCATCCGCATGCTTTTTCAGCTGGAGGATGTTGAGCAGTTTGTCCTTGACATCTGAGAAGTGCTGCCCGATGATATCTGCAGCCTGCTCGTGTGAGATCACCTGGCCCAGGCGGAAGTATCGCATCAGCGGAACCAGGACCCATGCGATCAATGAGACACCTGAAATGGCAAAAAACGAGATAAACAGGGCTTTCCTGATGCCCTTGTCAAAGTAGAAATTGTGTTCAAGGATGCTGAATGCCAGGAACATAGCCAGGATCAGGCCAATCGCATATAGCGAGCCCCGAATCACCTGGTTCATGTAATATTTCCGTATGAAACGATCCAGCTTGCGGATCAAGACCTTGTAACTATCCCTCCTGTTCTGCTCCATTCCTGTTCTATGACTTTTGCCTGTTTGCCAATGTTAAGAACCATTTAACAGACAAAATGATTCACCGGTTGTACACTTTCACGCGCCAAAAAAATGAAGGTTTACCGCTTTGAAAATATCGTTAGGTGTGGTTTGTCTGTATTTAACGGGCAAAATAAATAAAGAACGGCATAAAGTCAACAGGCAGCAATTTTTCATTCCTGGTCCAGATCCCGGAGCAGGTTCTGCATGTAGGAATTCCAGAGATCATCCTGACCAGCGGTTAGGTTGCTGCTGAGTTCATCCCTTGTCTGCGCGACAATGGTTTCCCGCTCCTGCCGGTTGAAAGTGGATTTGACCTGTCCCTCTTTCAGGGCCTGCAGGAAGCCAACGAGTTCCCGCATGGCGACATATTTCTGATAAGGCGGGGCATGTCCCCCGATGTAGTCTACCACTGTTTGTATCCCCATCCTGACAAGGGGCGCATCCTGTTTGCCGAAAAAGGTGAAATACTGTTCCAGGTAGGATTCCAGATACTGGCGGATATCCGGCAGTTTTTCGATAAAAAAAGAAGCATCACCCGGTTTGGCCTCGGCACTGTAGATGAGCGCTTTCCCGATCTGGAGTGCCTCATTCAGCGGAAGGTCCAGGCGGTCGATGATCTGCCTTGCCTTCTCACGGTCGGATTTGACCAGGATCTGGAGGCAGGTAAAAACCACGTCTGTCTTGTGGCTTTCAAACAGCCATTTCTCCGCAATCACCGGGGTTTCTGGATGCCCGAGGAGGTCCAATTGGTCGAGCGCACTAAGACGAACGCGAACATCCGGGTCGTTTTGGGCGAGATCCAGCACTTGCCCCGTGATCTCAGGCTGGTTCATGGTCTCATCCAGTGCCTCCACCCCCATGGACCGGACTGACCAGTGGCTGTCGCGGGCGGCCAGGGAAAAAATTCCTGCATCAAATCCATCGAACACGGTCAGTTGCTTCAGTGCTTCCAGGCGGTGGCGCACGGACCTGGCAGCTTGAAGCTGGACAGCCGCTTTTTCATTGTCCAGTGTATTGCGCACAACAGCGACCAGGACATCATCAGCATCGAGGAGGACATGTGCCGGTTCGCGGTCAAGGCGGAAGGCATAAGCCTGCTTCCTCCTGTTCATCCAGATTTCCTTCTCTTCAGAGGTGCCGTCCGGGTAGATCAAATCGACGGAAATGGGCAGGCGGAATATCGCAGGCGCTTTCTCCGCATCCTGTTCCTGGGAGATCTCAAGTGTGCAAACCTGATCATCCGGAGACCATGAGACTGTATATTCCAGCACCGGGTGCCCGGCAGACAGGTACCACTGGTTGAAGAACCAGTTGAGGTCCTCACCGGTCACTTCCTCAAAAGCCAGGCGCAGGTCATGGATCTCGACAGCCTTGTAGGCATGCTTCGTCAGATACCGGCGGACGCCTTCAAAAAAGGCTTCATCTCCCATATATTTGCGGAGCATATGCAGGACGAGCCCACCCTTATTATAGGAGTGGGCATCAAACATGCGCTCTTTGTCTGCATAGCTGAAATGGATCAGCGGGTGCATGTCATACGCTGCCTGCCCGAAGTATCCTTTCAGTTCATTGCGGCGGGCATAATCGGCCTCGTCCTTCCCGTATTTGTGCTCAAACCACAGGTATTCCCCGTAATTTGCAAACCCTTCGTTCAGGGTGAGGTTCGCCCAGCTTTCGCATGTCACCAAGTCGCCAAACCAATGGTGGATCATCTCGTGGGCCACGATATAGTCATTTTCGCTTTCTGTCAGGAAATGGTCCGCGTGGTCCTGCACGAAGTCGCCGAAGACTACGGCTGTCGTATTTTCCATGGCCCCCGAGACGTATTCGTGTACGACGATCTGGGCATATTTCTTCCAGGGATAGGGCACACCGAGTTTCTCAGAGAAGAAATCCAGCATTTCGGGCGTATGGTTGAAGATCAGCTTTGCTGAAGGCTCATAGAGCGGATCCACATAGTACATGAGGGGGATGCCGTTCCAGGTGTCCTCCACAACCGCAAAGTCGCCAACCGCGATCATCACGAGGTACGGGGCGTGCGGCTGGTCCATGACCCAGGTATCCGTACGGGTCCCGTCCCCGTTGGAAACGGATGACCGAAGGATCCCATTGGACAGGGTTTCAAAAGAATCCCGGACGGTGAGCGAGATTTCGTGCGTCATCTTTTCATTCGGGTGGTCGAACGTCGGAAACCAGCGCCTGTTGTTCTCCGTTTCACCTTGCGTCCAGATCTGGGTCGGCACCTGTTCGTCTTCATCAAGCGGATCGATGAAGAACAACCCTTCGTCGGAAGAAATAGCTCCTCTTCCTTCAGAAGCACCCATGCCCGGATGCGCCGTGTATGCAATGCCGATCCGCAAAGGGGGATCCTTTTTCGTCAGCACTCTCTCCAGGTTGATCACCAGTGTAGAATCATTGTAGGAATATCCCATCGGCTGTCCGCTGGAAAGGTGTGTCACGCTGTGGATATCAAAGTGCAGGGCATCCAGTTGGATCGCAGATACCGGGTAGAAAACGGGCCTCAGCATGATTTCCGCATTTCCGATGACGGCCTGTTCTTCCCAGTCAAAGCGCAGGTCAAGTTTCGTGTGCAGGATATCGATCTCCCGGGTTTCGCTTGGCCGATAGACGGGCAATTCCGGTTCGGTTTCGGGCGTATTCCGGTAAGCAACGACCTCAACCGGGTCCAGCATGATTTCCTGGGTTATGACGGATGGCGATTTGGCTGCTTTCGGGCCGGCACAGGATACAAGCCATAGGCTCGCCAGAAAAGCTCCAACCAGGATAATACCGGAAAATCGGAAAAATCGGCGAGTTTGAAACAAAGAATAAGATACAGGCATGGAAATCAGGATCTAAACAGACAATTCATATTCGCGCAAAGCTTCGTTGAGCGATACCTTTTTGTTGGTTGATTCCTTTCTCTTGCCGATGATCAGGGCGCATGCGACCTGGAAATGGCCCGCAGGAAATTCCTTGGTATAGGTACCCGGGATCACAACCGACCGGGCTGGTACCACACCAAACAGGTGTACCGGGTTCGGGCCGGTCACATCGATGATGTGTGTTGATTTGGTCAGCACGACATTCGCAGCCAGCACGGCTTCACGCTCCACGCGTACGCCCTCGACCACAATACACCTCGACCCGATAAAACAGTCATCCTCGATGATGGTCGGCGCTGCCTGCGGAGGTTCCAGCACACCGCCGATGCCAACTCCTCCGCTGAGGTGGACGTTGCGCCCGATCTGTCCGCAGGAACCGACCGTTGCCCAGGTATCGATCATGGAACCGCTGCCTACCCAGGCACCGATATTCACGTAACTGGGCATCATGATCACGCCTTTCTCCAGGTAAGAACCGTAACGTGCGATCGCATGCGGGACGACGCGCACTCCATTTTCTGCATGGTTCCTCTTCAGCGGGATCTT
>JARQTN010000237.1:18738-24362 GCA_029976695.1 Lewinellaceae bacterium | reverse complement strand
ATGATTGCATCCATGTGCGTCAGTTTAAATTGGAGCCAAAGATAGGAAACTCCGTGTCCAGCAAGCCGGGCGCATGAGAAATGAATATTTTTTTACTGGAGGATGATGAAGGCGACAAGCTGTGAGAAGAACCCGATGATAAACCCCCCGTAGATATCCTGGATCCTGTGTGCACCGAGTGCCAGCCGTCCACTGCACACGATGCCTGCCAGAAGGATGGCGGCATACAGGATCGCATATTTGGTCATGTTCATTGATCCCAGTCCGGGCAGCGTCACCTCGATCTGGTAATAGGCAAAATAAAAACACATCAGGATGACCATGGAAACGAATCCACCCATCCCCACCGCATGCAGGCTGACTTTCGTGAAATTATTGAAGAAAAAAGCCAGAAAAAGGCCAATGACCACTCCGAGTGTGCAGACCTGGAAAAACCAGGGAAACACGTTTGATTTCGTAATGTAATAGTACATCGAAATGTACATGACGATGGTGACCAGCAGGGGAGCGATCCGCTCCTGCCGTGTCGGCATCTCCAATGATTTGGTCCATCCCAAAAAAAAACTCATCCCGATGCTGACCAGGGGGATCAGGACACTGCTCAGGAAAATGATCAGGATCAGCTGGTCCCCATCCTTGACGGACCGCATGCCAAAGGCATACGGATTGACGATCAACAGCACCACCAGCATGTAGGTGAGGATAAACAGCGGATGGAACAGATAGGAGAATATTTTCGAGATCATCCTGACCATGGCGCAAAAGTAAAGATTTCATTGCGCCTGCATCCTTTTTCATCCATCCATGGGTTATTCTTTCAGGATCCGGATCTCCACACGCCTGTTGCGGGCGCGTTCCTCCTCGGTTTCATTGTTCGTAATCGGGCTGTAGGGGCCGAACCCTTTCGTCCGGATTCGGTTGCCCTCGATTCCCTGCTCGATTAGGTATCTCCTGATCGCCTCGGCCCGCTGTATGGAAAGCTCCATATTCTTGTCCGCTTCCCCGACATTGTCCGTATGCCCCTCCACGCGTATCTCAAGGGAGGTGTTTTGCTGCATGACATAGGCCAGTTCTTCGAGGGCAGGCAGGGACGTTTCAAGGATCTTGGGTGTCGACTGGAGAAAAATGATATTGTGAAAGCTGATTTTCTTGCCCGCTTTCAGGTCGCTTTGGCTGATGAATTGCAAAGGCGGGCTTACCACCGGGTCCTGTTTTCGTGTTCCTGGCATCCGGACAGGTTCTTTCCTTTCCGCAACAGGGTCCTCTTCCCGTGACAGTGTGTCGATGACCAATGGATCCGTATCCACCGGCGTCAGGTACAGGGTCATTTCATGGTCGTACATCCCCTGTTCGGCGGCCCGCAGGACATCGAAATGGATCTGGTCAGCGCGGTAGTTCGCCTTTCGGGGCAGGAACTTGTAAAACTCATTCTCAGTGAGGGTCGCACTGAAATACCCGGTATTTGTCCGGAAAAAATCAAGAAAACCTTCCGCCGACCCCGGACCCCAGAAAAGTTCAGCAGGGATCACCTCACCCGTACTCCGGTCTACGATCCTGCCGGAGATCCGGATTGGCTGCTCCAGTTTTGGCACCGGCGTTAGCGAGACACGGAAAAGGTCGCTGCTTCCGTCCCTTTTGGAAGAAAAATACAGGTAGTTATGCACCTCGTCAAAAAATGGCTGGCTGTCATCGGCCGGCGAATTAAACGGTTTTTCCAGCGGCTGCGGTTCAGACCACTTCCTCCAGGTATAGTCCTGGCGCTCGGACACCCAGATGTCGTTTCCGCCCATCGTCCCGTCCCTGTTGGAAGAAAAGTAGATCCTTCTCTTGTCTGATGAAATATAAGGTGTCGTCTCCTGCCCGGGTGAATTCAGGACGGGACCCATGTTCTTCGGGGTGGAATACAGCTTTTCCTTCAACTTGAAACTGATGTAGAGATCGTTTTGCCCATGGGAATCATACCTGTTCATGCTGATCACGATGACATCACCATCAGCAGACATGGCCATATTGACATCCCCCTGTCGTGCATCGAAGTTGTAGATATGGATCGGCTCCGGAAATGAAGCCGATGCAGGGCCCTCGATCCGGATCGAGGAAAACCCTTCATACATGCTGCCGTCACTGTAAAACTGGTTGAGGGCCACATAGGTGTTGCTGTCCCTGGCAAGGGAAACGATGCTGTTGGGCAGGGCGCTGTTAACGGGATAGCCGGGGTGCGACACGTTTGGCTTCTCGATATCCGTACTGGCCATCCAGATATCCTGGTTGAATGCCGAATGGACAGGGTCCGTGATGACCTTCCCGGACAGCTGTGAATAGATCCCGGCAAGCCGTAATAGATATGCTTGTGCAGAAAGGCTTTCTGCCAGGTTGATCTTGCCATTCATCAGCGTGCGGTCAAAATCAGGATACGCTGTGCGTGTAAAAAAAAGTGTCCCACCATCCCTGCTGACCACGGGGGCTGATTCATCATAGCCCGGTGTATTGATCTCGGGGGAAAGCTTTTCGAGCTTTGGTGGGAGATAATCCTGGGCAACCAGATCAAACGGAGCGCAGCTTGCCAGGCACATCAAGGCAATCCAGGCAAGTTTAACGGGTGCAGGGGGCAGATTTCTGTTTGCTTTCCTCATTCAAAACAAAAGTAGTCATATTAAACAATTCCGTTACATGTCCGAACAAGTCTGGGCAACGTGCCGGTATACGAGGGGATGTCCATTTCCCCGCACAGGATGGTGACAACGGCACGGTAAATATCAGCCCGGAGAATGAACGATTTTTGCATGAAATGTGTAATTAGTACGCATCCAGACATCAATAAAGGTCCATGTGGATCGTTATGATATCAGACCGCGCATGATGGATACAAACACATATCGCCTTGCTTTACTCCTTCTTCTCCTGTTGCCGGGCCTGTCCCTTTCTGCGCAGAAGAAAAAGGAAAAAGTCGAAATTGACGGCCATATCCTCAACCAGGTCGTCGAAGGCGGCGATACGATCCTGACCTATGACCTGGAAAGCATCACCGTATCCATCCCGCGTGTGTTTGATGACCAGGAAGCATACCGGAAATACCGCAGGTATCGCTATTATGCCACGTTGGTCTATCCCTATGCCGTGGAATCGATCAAGATCTTCCGGGAAATGGAAGTAGCGACTGAAGAAATGAAAAAAAGGCACCGGAAAAAGTACATCCGACAGCTCAGGCGGGATGTCAAGGAAGAATTCAAGGATCCGCTCAAGCAACTGACCCGGACGCAGGGGAAGATCCTGATCAAAATGATCGAGCGCGAGCTGGACCGGGACATGTATGGCTTGCTGAAGGACCTGAACAGCGGTTTTGCGGCGCGCAAGTGGCAAATCGTCGGCGGGCTGTACGGGTACGATCTCAAGGAAGGGTATATTGAAGGTCATGATCCGATCCTTGATGCGGTGCTCCAGGATTTTGATATTTCACACAAGATTCAGTAGGTTCGCCCTCGTGCTCAATTTCGCCGGATCCAAATTACGTTGCCGATGACGCAAATCAGTACGGAAGGTGCCACGACCTGGCAAAGCCCTTCAAATATCGCCATTGTCAAATACTGGGGAAAACGGGGCCTCCAGCTGCCAGAAAACCCTTCCTTCAGCCTTACATTATCTGCAGCACATACGCGGACAACGGCGGAATACCGCATCGTACCGGACAAGCAAAAACCGCAGATCGATATCACCCTTGACGGAAAAGAACAGCCCGGTTTTATCCCCAAGATCGAGCAGTTCTTCAGCCGGATCTCCGACAGCTACCCATTTGTCCGGCAGCTGGAGATCAGCCTCCGGACGCACAATTCCTTTCCCCATTCATCGGGCATTGCCTCCTCGGCTTCCGCCATGAGCGCATTGGCCCTGATCATTTGCGAGATTGCCGGAGTGTCCGGTGACCTGCAGGAAGTTTCCAGGGTTGCGCGGCTGGGTTCAGGCTCAGCATGCCGCTCCGTCTTTCCGTATGGTGCGGTATGGGGGAAAGCAAACGGGTTCTCCGGCACAAAAGATACATGGGCTGTCGGTGCCGGCGACAGGATGCATGACGTTTTCAAATCTATGCGGGATGCCATCCTGATCGTAAAAAGCGGTGAAAAATCCGTTTCGAGCAGCGCCGGTCACGGCCTGATGAAACACAATCCGTATGCCCAGACGCGCTACCGCCTTGCCGGAGAACGCATGCAGGTCCTGTCCGAGGTGCTTCATGCCGGTGACCTGGAAACCTTTGGAGCCATCTGTGAACGGGAAGCCCTTGAATTGCATGCCCTGATGATGTGTTCGGATCCGCCATACCTCCTGGTGGAGCCCGGTACCGTCGCGATGATCAGGAAGATCCAGGCCTTCCGGGAAGACACCGGTATCCAGGCCTACTTTACGCTGGATGCCGGCCCGAATATCCACCTGCTGTACCCGGACCAGGATAAAAGCGAGGTCAGGGAGTTCATAGAAAATGACTTGTTGGCTTATTGTGAAAACGGGCAATGGATCGATGACGAGGTCGGTACAGGCCCGGAAAAAACAGATCAAAGATGAAAAAATGGCTCATCGGCCTATGGGCAAGTCTTGCTTCCCTGCATTGCGGCGGGCAGCAGGTCCAGCCATCTGGCCTGGTCGCAGATCCCGCATTCGACAAGGAAATCGCCAGCCTGATCGATGGTGAGGTCCCGTATATTTCCGTGGAAGAGCTGTACGATCAACAGTCCGGCTACATCATCCTTGACGCGCGGGAGAAAGAAGAATACCGCACAAGCCATCTTCCGGGAGCCATCTATATCGGGTATCATTCCCTGGACAAGGCACAGCTCCGTGACCTTCCGAAAGACGGAAAAATTGCCGTGTACTGTTCGGTTGGCTACCGGAGTGAAAAGATCGGCAAGCGCCTGCAGGATGCCGGCTACAGGGATGTGGTCAACGTATATGGCAGCATTTTTGAGTGGGTGAACAAGGGATACCCCGTCATCGGAGAAGACGGCAAGCAAACCAAAAAGATCCATACCTATAACAAAAAGTGGAGCCGTTGGGTATCGAATGAGCAGGCAGTGAAAGTCTGGTAGCCTGCATCTTCCTGTCAAATATCAATTCCCGGCAACAGGTTGCCAATTTTGCTGGTTCCCTGACTGCTGATTCCTGCATCTTTAGCACATCACCACCAGAACGTGCTGAATCAGAATATGGATCCAATATTCAACGGGATTTTTCAATGGCTGGATATCCCTGGTCTCCGGGCCGCTGCTCTGCCAGTGGTAACCCTGTTGTCTTTTGCCGTGATCCTCTACCTGGGGAACAGGAACCGCTCACTTGAAAGAAGACTCTCCAGACTTGACATAAAAAATTCAGCCGATTCTTCCCGGATCGCTTTATTAAAAACCTATATGCGGCCACACTTCATCTTCAATGTGATGGCCGCCATCCAGCACCTGATCCTCAACGGGGATAAAAAGGAGGCTGTCCGGTATTTTTCAATCCTTGCCGGGTATATGCGCATTTCCCTGGAACAGAATATGCAATACACCGTCCCGTATCCAAGGCTCGTGCATTTGCTGGGGCAGTATCTTGCACTCGAAAACCTGCGCTACGAAAAGGAGATCAGGCTCTGGTTTTGC
>JARQTN010000237.1:5945-18638 GCA_029976695.1 Lewinellaceae bacterium | reverse complement strand
CCGGATACATATCAATCAGATCACCCCGAAATCCGGTTTTCAGCCTAACCTCAGAGCCATGAAAAAAATCCTGTTCCCTGTACTTATCCTGATGCTTTGTATAAGTTCTGGTTTAGGTCAAAAGCGGATCTCCACGGACAGTTTATTCATCCTCCTTGAGGAAGCCCGGGATACACAAAGGCTGACCATCTTATCCTCGATCTTTGACAGGCTTGTCTACCAGTACCCGGATACGGGCGTTTATTTCGCCAGCCAGATCATAGACCTTTCAGGCAAGCTGGAGTACACGTTTGCCGAAGCCCACGGATGGTACAAGCACGGGATGGCAAATGCCATGAAAGGGAACCTGGTTGTGGGCGCTGAAAGCATGCTCAAATCAAGGGGATTGTTTGCCCAAATGGATCAATATACCGGGGTCGCCTTTGCCGAAAAAGGAATCGGGAATGTACTTCAGATGATGGATAACCTGGACCGGGCAACCGAATATTTCCGTGCTTCTCTCCAACATTACCGCCAATACGGAAGTGAAAACGAGATCAACCTCGCCTTAAACAGCCTGGCGCTGTGTTTCCAGGAGAACGATATGCTCGACAGTGCCATCCATTACCATACGGAGCGGGTGGAATTATCCAGGGAATCTGGCGACAGGGGGTTTGAGGCAAGCGCCCTGAACAACCTTGCATCCACCTTCAAGGCCAAAGGGGAATACGGACTGGCCGAACAGGCATTCCTGGAGTCGCTGAAGATCAGGGAAGAACAGGATGCCAGGAAACCCATGGCGATCGTCCTTGGCAATTTGGCCGACCTCTACCGGCTGGAAGGCGATGTGGCCAAAAGCATTGAATACTTCAATGCGTCTATCAGGATCAGGGAAGAAATCGGCGATATGCGCGGGATCGCGTTGAATTCAAACAGGCTGGCACATGCATTGATGGATGCAGGCCGTTATGAAGAAGCTGTCAGGGCGAGTGAACGGAGCGCTGGAATTGCCCGTGCCCGCGGGTATCTTGACTTTGAAATGGTCGCCATCGACCGGTTGAAAAAAATCCATGAAAAGCAGGGCAATTTTGGAAAAGCACTCGAATATGCGGACCAGTATATTGTCCTGCGGGATTCCCTGATGGGCATTGAAAAATCTGAGCAGGTAGCTGAAATGGAGGCCAAGTATGGCGTAGAAAAAGCAGAATTCAGGCTGGCACAGCAGGACAAGGAGATCTCTCTGCTCGAAGACAGGAATGAAGCCCAGAGCAAGTTGCGTTTCGTCCTGACCGCTGCGGCCATGCTGTTGCTCGGTTTATTGATCGTGTTGTATAACAGGTACCAGCTCAAACAAAGGAGCGAACACAAACTCAGTGAAAAAAACAAGCAGATCAGCCGGATCAACAGCGAGATCAGGGAGGTGAACAAGGAACTCGAACGGAAAATGCTGCGCGCACAGATGGACCCGCATTTTATCTTCAACTCACTGAACTCCATCCAGCATTTCATCACCATCAACGAAAAAGAACTCGCCATCAGGTACCTTTCAAAATTTGCAAAGCTGATCAGGCGTGTCCTCGACAATTCTATCTCTGACCGGGTTCCACTGAGTGATGAACTCAGCCTGCTGGAAGATTATATGGAACTCGAAGAACTGAGGCTAAACCACTCTTTCACGCATGAGATCGAGGTGGATGAGGAGATCGACTTGTACAATACCGAGGTTCCCTTCCTGATCATCCAGCCATATGTGGAAAATGCGATCAAGCATGGGCTCAAGCAATTGAAGGAGCAAGGAAAACTGAGCATCAGGCTCGAGGATGGAGGCGCCCATTTGAAGTGCTATATCATGGACAACGGCATTGGCAGGGAAGCCGCCATGCAGAATGCCCGGAACAGGCACCACCGGTCGCACGGCATGTCCGTGACCCGGAAAAGGCTGGAAGCGTTGAACAAAGCCAATGAAAACAAGACCTATGTCGAGATCACTGATCTGAAAGACGAACATGGAAGTGCTGCGGGTACACGTGTCGCTTTGACAATCCCTTATGATTTAAACTGATCCTGATGCTCCTGAACACGATCCTGATCGATGATGAATACCACAGCCGGGCCTCCCTCAAAAACATGGTCACGGAGTTTTGCACCGGTGTCCATATCATTGGCGAAGCCCAAAGTGCCGAAGAAGCCACGTTTCTCCTCCAGGCCCAGCAACCGGACCTCGTTTTCATGGATATCGAACTCGGTGACGGAACCGCTTTTGATGTTTTGAGATCCCTGGGGAATCCTGCATTCTCCATCGTATTCACTACTGCCTTTGACCAGTATGCGATCCGGGCGATCAAATTCAATGCCCTCGATTACCTCCTCAAGCCGATCGACATCGATGAATTGCAGGAGGCTGTGGAGAAAGTCAAGGCGATCAAAGCGCACTCCGAAAAACATGCCTCAAACAAAAACCTTGAAGCCCTCATTTCCAACCTGAAGTCGAAGGATGTCCCGACCATCACCCTTTCGACAGCGGACAGTTTTGAATATGTCAAAGTAAACCAGATCGTCCACTGCGAGGCTTCGGGTGCCTACACCCAATTCCATATCAAAAACAGGTCGCCGTTACTGGTCAGCAAGACTTTGAAGGAATACGAACAGCTCCTTGATGAATTCAATTTTTTCAGGGTCCACCAGTCGCACCTGATCAACCTGGAGGAAATCGACCGGTATATCAAATCCGATGGCGGATATATCATCCTGAAGGACGGCGCCAAAGTGCCGGTTTCAAGGGGCAAGAAGGACGCATTTTTCAGGGTCATGGATCAAAAAAAGAAGGCAAACTAGGTAAGATCACATGAGGTTTGGCATACAGTGAATTTGAGTCTTTCACAATCCATTTGAACAATACAACTATTTGATCCCTGTTGCGTTTGTTTTCCGAATCCAAGCCGGGAAAATGAAGCAATCAAGCAAACACCATCTGCTACTGGTATTGATCAGTTTTACATTCAGCTTCCAGATGGGGGCCCAGTCGATCGTTGGTACCTGGAAAACCATTGATGACACGGACAACGTTGAAAAATCCCACATCGAGATCTATGAGCAGGACGGGAAGTATTTCGGGAAAGTCACCAAACTCCTGGAAGGCGCGACCATCCATGTCTGCACAAAATGCAAGGGGGACCTGAAGGACAAGCCGGTCACGGGCATGGTCATCATGCAGGACCTTGAGAAGGAAGGAGACCGCTGGGAAGGCGGTACAATCCTCGATCCGGCATCGGGAAAGTCCTACAAATGCCAGATCGAACTTGAAGAAGGAGACAAGTTGAAATTGCGGGGCTATATTGGCATCCCTGCCTTTGGTCGCACGCAATACTGGTACCGGATAAACGAATAGTATTTTCTTGTAAAAAATATTCCATAAACGCAATATTTTTTTATACAAGCTGGTTATAGAATCGACAATTGACATTTTGGAAACCTAAACTTGCTGTATGAAGCAAAACTTTACACTTAATCAATTGACAAGGCTGCTTTACAAAGAAACGACTCCGGAGGAAACAGCAATGCTGTTGGAATTGACAGCGTTGTGCCCCCCGCTGGAAGAACAATTTGAGGAAATGCGGTCGAACAAGCAAGTCCTGGATGAACTTGTTCTTTCACCCTCTGCAGAGTCAGTAAATACGATTCTGGCGTACAGCAGCCTGCAGACGGCCTGAGGCAAATCGCCCAAAGCCGGTTTTAACAGGAGCATGCAAATGGTTGTATGCTCCTGTTTTTTCTTTCTCAGGTTGGTAATTCCCGGGTGAAAATGGGTTTTATCCGTGTATTTGTTTGGCTGTGTGGGGCATTCAATTCTTCAATAAAACTTCATGGCTAAAGCCAAAATTAGGGCATCATTTTTCCGTCGGCAATCAATCTTTCATGTTGCCCAATAATGCCCTTTCTTTCTGCTTCGATTGCCGTCTGCTTTTAGCGGACGGTTAAAGGATCATCCCACAATCGGGTTTTAACCCATAGGCAAGGAATGGATGCAGAAAATTCTATCATAAAATCCGGCGAATCAAAATAGCCTGTTTGGAACTTGATTGTTTGTCCATTGGAGCTCATTTGGAAATTGGAATTTGTTTTTTGAGATTCTTTTAGTCCACCGGGGTACTTTTTCTGCGAAAATGGTACGTAAGGATAAAGATGTGTTTCAATTGCGCATTAAATATTAACTTTGGAACTTATATTAATTTTTAAAATATCGACCTGATGGCAAACGAGAAAGATGCAAAACTAAAAGCGCTTCAACTGACTGTTGACCGGCTGGAAAAGACCTACGGAAAAGGTGCCGTGATGAAATTGGGGGACAAGAAAGTGGTCGATATCGACACCATCCCAACGGGATCGTTATCCCTGGATGTCGCTTTGGGGATCAACGGGCTGCCACGCGGCCGTGTTGTTGAGATATACGGACCCGAATCTTCAGGAAAAACAACGCTTGCCATCCATGCCATTGCAGAATGCCAGAAAAAAGGCGGCATTGCGGCCTTTATCGATGCCGAGCATGCCTTTGACCGGTTCTATGCAGAAAACCTGGGTGTCGATGTGGCCAACCTGCTGATCTCACAGCCGGATAATGGTGAACAAGCCCTCGAAATAGCTGAAAACCTGATCCGTTCAGGTGCGATCGACATCATCGTGATCGACTCCGTCGCCGCCCTTACCCCGCGCAGCGAGATCGAGGGAGAGATGGGTGATTCCAAAATGGGACTCCAGGCAAGGCTGATGTCACAGGCGATGCGCAAACTGACTGGATCAATCGGGCGTACCGGCTGCTGTTGCATTTTCATCAACCAGCTTCGTGAAAAGATCGGGGTCATGTTTGGCAACCCGGAGACAACCACAGGTGGTAACGCATTGAAATTTTATGCTTCTGTCCGTTTGGATATCCGGCGTTCCGGTTCTGCATTGAAAGACAGGGAAGGGAACGTCGTGGGCAACCACGTAAAGGTTAAAATTGTGAAAAACAAGCTTGCGCCGCCATTCCGGATTGCAGAATTTGACATCATGTTCGGCGAAGGGATCTCCAAAACCGGCGAGATTGTGGACCTTGGGGCAGACATGGACATCATCAACAAGAGCGGGAGCTGGTACAGCTACGAAGGCACAAAAATTGCCCAGGGGAGGGACGCAGCGAAGCAGTTCCTGCAGGACAACCCTGAATTAGCCGAAGAGATCGAGCTCAAGATCAAGGCAAAGCTGATGCCATCGAGAATACAAGAATCCAACGGGAAGGAATCAGAAGAGAAGGTAGAGGAAACGGCTGAATAGATCCGGGATTCGCCAGGTCGCTTTTGCAGATGCCCAGCACAAGCATTGATCTATTGCGCAATTAAAACCGGCATCACCAGGCGAATACACGATTATCTGGATTCCTGTACTTTTTTCAGATCATAATCAGTTATGATCCCGACCAGGATGCCCTTATCCAATACCGGCAGGCTGTGGATATTGTATTTTTCCATGAGTTCAAGTGCGCTCTCAATCGAGTGGTGCGGTTCGATCGTGATGATCGCCCTGCGCATAAATTGGCTGATTTGCGTATCCCTGTCTTTTACGATGTCAATATCCTTCAGCTGGCGGTAGCTGAAGACGCCCATCAGGGTTTTTTGGTCGTCCTCCACGACAAGGTGGTGGAAATTGTTCCATTCCATGATGTGCATCGCAAGGTTGACACTGACATGTTCATTGACGGTAAAGACTTCCGTGTTCATGATATCTTCCACAATGGATGGAAGCGTCGAAAACGGGGCCCTGATATTGTATTTGTCGAGAGTGATGTCATCCCATTCATGGACAGGCACATTTTCTTTCTGGTAGAGGAGGCATTCATGCACAAGGGCGCGGTTACATACAGATGGTTTGTGCTTTTCCCTGAGCTTCCGGAAATTCCGGACCAACCATTCTGACCCGGTGGTGCAATGCCGGACACGTTGTTCAATGATCCCGAGGTATTTGCTGATATCTTCTTCTCCGACACCTTGGGAAGCCAGGCCTTCCGCTGCCATTGGCAGCAATTCATTTTCAATCAGGCTGCACGCACTGACACTTTTACCAAACCAGTCAAGCTGTGACCGGATGCCTGTACGGGCGGCCCGGATAAAGTTGGACTTGGCATCCAGGAAAGATCCTCGTCCCTCTGCATCACGGAACTTTTCGGGCATGCCATGCATGAGGCCTACCCAGAAGGACAGGTTTGCAATTTCATCGATCACCGTGGGCCCGGAAGGCATGAAGCGGCATTCTATCCGGATATGGGGCTGGTTTTGATGCACCCCATAACAAAGGCGGTTCCAGGTATATGTTGTTCCGTTCAGCAGGCGTACCGACCTGAGCCGCGGTGTAACCACTTCCCCGGGGTCATGAGTTGTACTCTCCTCCCCCATCAGAAGAAGTGGAAAACGGGCCACAAGATTCTTCCAGAGCATTGCAGGTCCGCCTTCCAGCCATTCATGCCCGAAAAAAACCCTGGGCAGGAACCTGCGCACTGGATGCTTGTAGGTACGCGTATCCAGGCTTTGTTTGAACAGGGCAATCCTGTTTTCGTGCCATAACTCACGTCCAAACAGCAGTGGCGAATTGGTACATGAACACAGCACTGGCCCTGATATCATCTGGGACCAGTTGTACGTCAGGTCGAAATGATCCGGGTTTACCTGCAGGTGCGTCTGAAAACTCGTGTTGCATGCTTCAAAGAGCACGCTGTCCAGCCGGGCGTGCAGCTCCTCGACACCTTCAATATGAATTGAAAAATCCTGTCCCCTGAGTTTGAGCAGTTCGTTGCTCAGGATCTGGTACCTTCTTTCCGGTGTCATCCAGTGAAAATCAAGGTGCTTGAACTTGAGCGTGGGCAGTACACCGGTCAAGAGGAGGTCTGACTGGAATCTTGCAGCGGAACGCGCACCTGTCTCCATCAAGCCGAGGATATGCGCCTCCATCCGCCGCAACGTATCCGGCCCCAACCGCATGGGGTCCCCGTTGGCTTCCAGGTTGAACAGGGCAATTTCATTGGTATAATGCGGATCGGTGATATCATTCAGGATCTCTACACCCCTGGGATTCGGACGGCCATCTTTGTCGATGATACACATTTCCTGTTCGACACCAATGACATTCTGGGCCTTTTCGATCCGGTTATCCCTGAGCAGTTGCTCAAAGGATTCTATATCCGATATGATGGCATTGTAATAGGTATTCCGGTCTGCCGAGGATTGAATCTGCCTTACGTGAAAGTCACCCATATTGATTTTGTCCGTTGACTTCAGTCAGCGATAAAAGGCTTCACGAGGTCGATCGGTGTCACAATACCGACCAGCTCACCGTTCTCAAGAACCGGTATCGCACGAAAATGCTCGGCCCGGAAAACGGAATAGGCATCTTCAATGCTGTCATCTACATCAAGTGTGTATACATTGGGGGTCATCACATCCTTCGCTCGACGTGTGTGCATCAGTGCTTCATTGTATTCTTCCCTTTTGTGATTTTTAAACAGCGAGACACCCCAGGTCAGCTGATCCATGTCTGACTTGCTGATGATCCCGATAATCTGCTTGTCCTCTGACAGGACGGGAAGGTGATGGATGTTGTACTCTTCGAAAATTTCCTGCACTTCGGTCAATGGGGCTTCAGTCACCACGGAAACCGGGAATTTTGTCATCACCTCGGATAGCGGTATTCTGGACATGCGCTGTGGTTATGAGAATGAGAATTTAAGTAAATCATAGCTGGTGACCACACCTACAAGTTCATCCCCATCAAGGACCGGCAGGGAATGCAATTTGTTTGAAAGGAAGATATCTGCAGCAAGGCCAATCGTATCGTCACTATCTATCGTGATCGGGTTTGGCGTCATAATCTCGCGGATCCGGACATCAGAACTTTTCACTTCGTGTTCATTGCCCACGGCTTTCCAGAGGTAATTGAGCAGGTCTGTTTTACTCAGGATCCCGACCAGTTCGTGGTTCTCAATAACCAGGAGATGATGAAATCCCCTTTCTTCAAAAATCAGGTTTGCCTTGATCAAACGATCTTCCGGTGATACCGTATATACCTCCCTCGTCATGATTTCCTTGATCGGTGATTCTGCGTTGATCATTTGATTCATTTTTTATTTCTCATATAGTTATTCAGATTTCCATTCCCGCTGGATGACTACAATCAACGAAAATTGTGATACTGATCAACAAAAATATCCATGACTCTACCACTTTTGCTTAAATGGCCAGATCTGTATGCGACTCATATCAAATGCCCCATCAACAGGAATGCAAACAAGATAAGAAACAAGATCCAGAGGATCGTGTGCCAGATAGTCGGGTTGTGTGCATAGCCATAAACGAATGTCTCGAATAATAGCAATGCGCCCACCACAGCGATCACCGTCAGTGCCCAGTCTGTATGCCAGGCATTGAAAATGACAGAGAAAAGGATCACAAGGACAAACGACAGGATATAGATCCGTGTGGACCAGCGCAAATCCGTACTGAATTTTTTCCAGCTCTTTACTTCCATCATACACGGTTTTCTGTGAGACGATCTTGATAAAGGTCGAGGACTCCGGGTGATTGAGTCATTGATAAACCTCAATGCAGCATATGATCTTACTCAGATCAGCGGGCTGAACAGCCGGGCGACAGACTCCATGAATTTTTGCCTTCGGGGACGTTTTTTGAACTCCGCCACAGATACCTGCTGGCAGACTTCGATGTCCCTCAGAAACTGAGCCTTCAATTCTCTGCATATGGTTTTATCATACATAATCGCGTTGACCTCAAAATTCTGGCTGAAACTGCGTTCATCCATATTGGCCGTACCGATCGAGGCCACAAAATCATCCGCAAGCAACACCTTACTGTGTAAAAAACCCTTTGTATAGAAATAGACCTCAACACCGACTTCCAGCAATTCTTCCAGATAACTGCGGATACTCCATTTCAAGAGCTTTGAGTCCGAGTTGTCCGGGATCATCAGCTTCACATTCACATTGCTCAGCACAGCTGTTTTCAGGGCGGTCATGATGCTGTCATCAGGAATAAAATAGGGGGTCGAAATGTAGATATACTTTTTCGCCAGCGTGATCATCGAGAAATATTCCTGCTGGATATTGGCGATATCACTGTCCGGCCCGCTTGAGATCACCTGGATGGGGACACCTTTTTTCACGGGTTCACTGAACAGGGCAGGCTCGAGCTTTACGGACTGGCCGCTCACAAAATGCCAATCGAGCAGAAATACCAGCCAGAGACCAAGTACTGCAGGGCCCGTGATCCGTGCATGGGTATCACGCCAGTAGCCAAGTACCGGATCCCCCAGCATATATTTATCTGAAATATTGAAACCGCCTGTATAACCGATCCGGCCATCGATCACGACGATTTTCCGATGGTTCCGGAAATTCATTTTATGCGCCCACTTGATAAACCTGAGCGGAATAAAAGGGTACAATTCGATACCGAAAGATTTCAGTTCTTTTACATACCGGTCACTCAGATAAAAGCTGCCCACACCATCGTAGATCACACGAACACTGACACCCTGCGCAACTTTCTCTTTCAGGATACCGACGATCTGGTCAGCGACTGTTCCTTCCTCAAGAATATAAAACTGGATGGCGATATCATTTTCCGCATGCTTGAGATCCTCGAACATGGCTTCGAAAAACATCCGGCCATCATGGAATAACCGAACCTCATTGCCTGTCGTATAGACTGATTGCTGGTTTTTCATCACCATGTGGATCAGTTTGTGGAACCTTTTCTTTGCCCCCGGCAATGGATTTTTTGTAGAAGGTGCATACTGTTGCTGGAGCCGGTCGAAAGCCTGGAAGATCCGCTCTGTATCTTTCCTTTTGATCCGGAAAACCGGTTTGCGCCGGACATCCATTCCAAAAACATAATAGGATACTAGCCCCAGAACCGGGAGGAGGAACAGAAAGGCAATCCATGCCAAAGTGCGGGAGGGACTTCCCTTCTCAAGCAGGATCAGGCGGATGGTTCCAACCAGGATTGCTACATAGCCGAGCAGTAAAATGATCAGAACCCAATTCATCCTGTATTCCCTTGTTTATTCAAGTGATTCGTAAAATGACCGGACATAGGCATTTTTCTGGTTATCGGTCATTTTGCCCTCTGTAATGATAGATAAAATATAAGGCTTAAACTGCTTTAACTCCCGGATATACTGCAGGAACAGGGATTTTGCCTCTCCCGGCCCGAAAAGGAAGATCTCGTCGGCATCTTCGATTTCTTCCATGATCTTTTCAAAATAATGGTGGATCTGGTTTCTCCGTCTTTCGAGGATTTTTTTGTCTGATCTTTTATCCATCGGGCCGTATGGGACATTTGATCTGGATCCTCCGCCCGGCTGGACTTCTTCAATTTCGGAGTCAATCAATACAGGCTCTGCAGGTACGTTTGGGCGCTGGATTATTTCAGCAGTACGAAAATCCATCCAGATTCCCAGTTGTTTTTTCATGCTTTGATTCATTTATCATGTGTTTCTTTTGCAAAATTTTCGTTGTACTACCGGACGATCCAAACAGGTATATGACTATTCTGGGCAAGGATTGATTCAGTCACGCTTCCGAGGAAATAATTTTCCAACCCGCTATGCCCCACCGCGCCGACAAAGATGATATCAGCTTCCATTTTCCGGGCATGGGTGAGGATGTCTTCGGCTATGTTCCTTCCGGCACTCATATGGATTTCGATTTGTACCGCATTGTCTCTGATCTGGTTCTTCTCGAGAAAGCCGGCACATCTCCTCCGGGCAGCGACGGGCAGCGAGGAGAGCGCATATTCATAAGTACCCCGTTCGCCGTATTGCTGATACGGCGGGATGTCGATGATATGCAGGCCGATGATCTTATCTGGTGTCCGGGTCGCTTTCTTCAGCTGGTCCGCAATGAGGTAGGCATGGTAGGCATGGTCCGAGAAATCCACGGCCCAGAGGATGCGTTTGACTGGTAAGCGATCCAGGGAAGGGACAAACAACAGGTCACTCGAAATATGCCTGGCCAACCGCCTTGAGGTAATCCCGCTCCCGGAAGATGCTTTCTTCTGTCCAACCAGGAGCAACTGGATATTATTCTCCTCCACCATCTGGCGCAGGACCTGGTATGGCCTGCCCTCCTCGATATGGATCTTCATCTTTTCCCGGTCATACTTCGAATGTGCGGCCATTTCTTCTGCCAGGCTGTCATAGATCTTGCCCAGCGCTGGTGCTGCCGGCGTGAATGGGTGGCGGATATCCACCTTGAAAAAGTCTCCGATGTCCCATACCGGGACGATATGCAACCCGATCAGTTCAGCAGGCTGAAAAAGACGAGCCAGGTACCCCGCAAACTGGAGCGTTTCCTCATCTTTCTCACTGAGGTCAAGCGCAACGCCGATCCGGTCAAGATGTTCCACAACCATTCCTTCAATCTTAAAAAGTTAAGCTATCGATTGAAGGAGACTTGAGAAATGACCAATATCAACCGGGATGGTGATTTATTCCCGGTATTTGTCGTTCAGGCCCAGGCCATTCCTGATCATGGGCAGGATCTTTTCCAGCCTGCTTTCCCTGGTTGCGATCCGTTTGGCTGAAGAGATGTATTCTGCATACTCCTTCTGCCTGCCAGGTGTGAGTGCATAGAAAGCCTTCTTCAGCGCTGCATTCCCGGAGAGGGCTTGATCCAGGATTGGCGGCATGGCGTATTTACCGGGCTCAGCAACATCAATGCTTTTGCCAGCCCTTTCATTTGAAATGGCCTCCTCAATGTATGCCTGCAGGACTCCTGAATCGATCTGATCCGGATCTGTAAATCGGATCTGGCGCAGGCCTTTGGTCTTGCCTTCCTGGGCATTGTACAACAGTCCTTCCGGATCCTTCAGGAAGGCCCCCTGGTGAAACCACAAGGCAAAATGGTGCTTGAATGCGGCAATCCCGACGACAATTTTCCCGTCCAGGGTATAATGCGGCGTACCCCATTTGATGGATTCATCAAGTTCCGTGTCGCGCAGCAGGGATACAAGCATGACAAGCCCATCCCGCCATGCAGAGTGGGCTGCAATATAATCCTCGGCAGTTTGAACTTCTTTCATGGGGAAATGGAGGATTGACCAGCCGGGAAATTATCCTTTCAGCACGAGGGTACTCGCCATCATGTCGTGCAACGCCTGTTTCCGTTCAGTAAAGGCAGCCATGAGATACCCGATATACAGGATCATGCTGGAAATGATCTTCCCGAAATACCGGCCGGTGGCACGCAGGAAACTGATCCGCTCACCATTCATATCAGTGACGATGATCCCCATAGCCATTTTCCCTAAAGTCGCCTGGCGGTAAGAGGATTCCATGAGCGCATAATACAACCATGACCCGATGAAGGAAAATGCGATCAGGCCCAGATACCCGCCGATCAAAGCGGCAAATAACCCTGGCGGCAGTTCATCAGGAGGCGACTGTGACATTTCCTCCAGACCGGACAAGCCCCCTGCAGCCCCGATCCCGATTGCAGACAGGATAAAGGCAAAGACTCCGGAAACCGCAGAAATAATGAGCCAGTCGATCAGGAAGGCAACAAGCCGTTGGCCAAATCCGGCATAATTTGTGGTGTTCATTTCGTAGGGCTGGTCGGTGTAGGTATCCATGGTGTTGATGAATGGTTAATGATTAATGATGATTGATGATTGA
>JARQTN010000237.1:0-5845 GCA_029976695.1 Lewinellaceae bacterium | reverse complement strand
TGATGATTGATGATTGACTAGGTTGTTGAAAGTAGGGAATGAAAGAGAAATTTCAAAATCCGGAATTGTGAATACAGATAAAACTATACTATATTTGGCCGCTCCCCTTTTTGAAACAACATACAACCACCCCGCTCTTTTAATTGATCAGCAATTCGAACTCAAATGAGATTCCTTTACATTTGGGCTGTCGCCCTTTGTTGCATCTCACCCATTTTTAGCCAGGAAATCTTGCCGATCGCACAGCGTGTGTCAGACCAGATTTCAACCAATACGCCGAAACATTTTGCTTTGTTTCGCGCCCGGACATCTCCTATATTTGGAGCGAGAGATTCCATTCATGTAAGAAATCAAACATATCTCAGCCTGGATATCGCCCAGGTGAGGGATATCCAGTCGACCCGGCCTCCCATTTTTGAAATGGAATTGCCGGCATTAACACGCATCGGCAAGATCCAGGTCATCAGGTCCCGCCTTTTTGCCGGAAATTATCAACTGCGTACAAGCAGTGGGAAAAAGGCTTTGTCAAAAAATCAATATATTTTCTATCATGGCATTGTTGAAGACGATCCGAAATCGATTGTCGCGATCACGTTTGTCAACGAGAAAACACACATGCTGATATCCACAGGCCATTCCAATTACCGAATCCATGAAACCGACCACGGCCAGTATGTCTTTTACGATGAGGGTGATCTTAACTCCCGGGCATTTTTTGGCTGCGGGACTGAAGATCCGCCATCCGGAAACGGAAAACCTTTTGATCCATCCGATATCCAGCAGCATGCCCGTACAGGCAACTGCATGGAGGTATATTTTGAGTGCGATCATGCTTCCTACCAGAACAATGGTTCTTCGGTTGCCAATACAGAGGCCTGGGTTGCTGCCCTGTTCAATGAAGTATCCATCCTGTATGCCAACCAAAACGTCCCGCTGAGCATTTCGGAGATTTTTGTCTGGGACACGCCGGACATCTACCAGGACCAGACTTCGACTAGTGGTGCGCTCTCCGAATTCAGATCGCATCGAAACACCACCGGCTTTAACGGAAGGCTGGCTCACCTGCTCAGTACCCGGGGACTAGGTGGCGGCATTGCGTACCTGAATGTGCTGTGCTCAAATTCCAACAACTATGCGGTCAGCGCGAACCTCAGCACCAACATCGTCCCATTTCCGAATTATTCATGGAATGTCAATGTAGTGGCTCATGAGCTGGGCCATAATTTCGGTTCCCCGCATACACATGCCTGCTCATGGAACGGCAACAATACGCAGATCGATGACTGCGGGAATGTATACCTCAACAATAACGGGCAAAGTACAGGCAGCTGTTTTGACGAAAATAATCCGATCATCCCGCAGGACGGCTCGGTGATGAGCTACTGCCACCTGAACACCGGCAATGGCATCAGCTTCAATGTGGGTTTCGGCCCGCAACCCGGCGGCCTGATCTACAGCAATTATATCAATGCATCATGCAATACCGGCGCATGTGCTCCGCCGGATTGCGTAGCGTTATCTGTCCCATCAATTGGAGCCTCTGCGGTTTCTGTGTTCACAGGGATTGAATGGGAAAATGCCCCCGGGGCAGACGGCTATCGCCTCACCATTGGAACTAGCCCTGAAAATGGCAGTATCCTGAACAACCAGGACATCGGGGCGGTCACCACGTATGATCCGGGCCAGCTGCCGTTCAGTACAACGATATATGTGCTGATCATTCCCTATAATGCACAGGGGGATGCATTCGGGTGCACGGCTTTCTCGTTTAACACCGAATCGGATATGCCCCCCACCTGCACTTCACTGGTGCAACCGGTTGATGGATCCACGAATGTGAATCCGGGCCAGGCCCTTGCCTGGAACGAAGCAAACGGTTTTGTCCTGGGTTACAAACTGCGGATCGGCACCCAACCGGGAGGGAGTGATGTGATGGCTGAATCAGACCTGGGGGATGTGACCACATATGCTCCCGGTTCACTGCCCTCGTCTTCTGATGTTTTTGTCCAGATCACGCCATATGGCACTCAGGGAGATGCGAATGGATGTCCGGAAGAATCCTTTACGACGAACAACCAGCTGGTGTACTGCGAAAGTGCCGGGCAAAATGTGGCCTATGAATGGATCAGTGCCATTGAGGTGGGTGCTTTCCAGAACCAATCCGGAAGCGAAGCATACGGTGACTTTACCGCGGATACCATTGAAATGGTCAGTGGCATGGACTATCCGTTGAGCATCAGCCCAGGGTATGCAAACCAGCAATATGAAGAAAACTACAGGATATGGATAGACCTGAATGCAGACGGGGATTTCGATGATGCTGGCGAAATGGTATTTAGTGCAGGTCCGGTTCAGAATACAGTTACAGGTACACTACAGGTCAATATTCAGCAATTCCCCCTGATCACCCGGATGCGCGTGGCCATGAAATGGAACGGTGTTCCGGGGCCGTGCGAAATATTTGAATATGGCGAAGTAGAGGATTATTCGGTCCGGATCGTGGAAGGACAGGGGTGCGACAACCTGGTCACGAATACCGCTTTATCTGGTCCGGGATCATTGAATGCTGCCCTTGACTGCGCCCAGCCGGGAGATACGATCTTTTTTTCGCCAGTTATTTCCTTCAGTACGATCGACCTGACAGAGGGAAGCATTCCTGTGGACATGCCGCTGACACTGGCTGCAGAACCGGGCAGCCAGGTGACGATTCGCGGACTGCAGGCCGATCGGCTATTTGACGTGAGCCCATCAGGTGTTTTACAGATCGAAGGCTTGCATCTCGTCTCCGGGATTTCCCTTGCCGGAAGTACCATTCAAAATGCGGGCACAACGATCCTGCAGGATGTGGTGATCCACCCAAACCAGAACCTTCCGCAGGGTGCATCGCTGATCGAGAATGCAGGAATACTGCAGATCAGGAATAATGTATCTATTATGGCAAACTGACCAGGCGGATCAAATCAGACGGTCAAGGAGTTTTTTCGTAGCGAGGATGCCTTCGTGTTCGGGCAGTTCGCTGCCTTCGTACTCGATGCCCACATAACCGGTATAGCCCGCCTGGCGCACGATCTTCAGCATCCGGTTGTAATCGATCTTCTTTTCGTTCCCTTCTGCATCGAAATCGTAGGACTTTGCACTCACCGCTTTTGCATACGGCATCAGGTCTTCCACGCCCTGGTACCGGTCATACTCGTAGAAATTACCGAAATCCGGCAGGGTGCCGCAATTGTCCCTGCCGACTGCTTTCATGACCCCGGAAAGCCACGCCCCATCGGATGAAAGTCCGCCGTGGTTCTCCACGATCACATTGATCCCATACCCTTCGGCAAATTCAGACAGCCTGCCGAGGCCATCCACGGCGGCATCATGCATTTCATGTGCCGTGCCTTCACCGTGCGCATTGACACGGATGGAGTGGCAGCCGAGGTATTTTGCAGCTTCGACCCATTTCTTGTGGTTGTCGATCGAGGTCTGCCTGACTTTATCATCGATTTCGGCAAGTCCTCCTTCACCGTCAACCATGATCAGGAGCTGTTTGACCCGATGCTTGTACGCTTCCTTGTTGAGTGCATCCAGGTAAGCCTTGTCTGTTTCTTTTCCATCAAAAAACCTGCTGACATATTCGATCGCATCGATGTCATAAAGGTTTCGTGTCACACGGGCAAAATCCATATTGGTCATTTCGCCCTTGTTGATCGTGCGGTGGAGGCTCCACTGGGCCAGGGAGATCTTCAGGTCCTTGTCTGCATGATTAGGATTTATCATTTTATTGAACTGCCCGGCGGTGCTGCCAAAAACGGCCATCCCGGCCAGGGTAAGGGTGGATTGTTGTACAAATTTTCTGCGTTTCATTGATTGAGTTTCTTGTTTGACTGGGAAGATAGCAAGATTCGAAGATTTCATAAGTCCAGATATAAAAAGAAATGGCAGGTTTGGGAAAACTGAGGCAGTTCAGCACACACAGGTATTTTATTTCGTAAACTGAGAAAAAACAACTCAACGGATATACAGTATTTTGAATTGAAAGCAAGAGGAAATGTGGTATTATGTTATACATCAAATTGCCGGGGCAGATCACGTGCCCCATGGAGCACCCGAATAATTCGAAGCTTTCCGCCATGGATCCGATAAAATATGATGTGATGATCTTTCGACATGCTGTACAGCCCTTCACGGATCTCAGGCCTTTCCCTTCCTATTTCCGGATGTAACGCCAGGTTCTGAAATATTCCATCAAAGGATGAAACATACCTGTATGCCTGGTTTATCCCATGTTTTGAATGGATGTAATTAAAAATTTCTTCCAGGTCACGTTCGGCTGCTTCAGAAATATCCAGAATCAGGGCCATGGCCTATGAGTCCGATGCGTCACGTTTGTGTCGGGCGATTTGGGTAGCTGAGCGTGAACTTGTTTTCCCTTCCCATCCTTTGGCAATTTCGGCCCTCAATTCCTCAATCACCTTATGCCGATAGACCTGATGCAGCCGCAAAGCATCGCGCACAACCTCACTGGCATTTTTAAAATCCCCGGATTGTAATTGAGCTTTGATATACTGTTTCTGTTGCTCTGTAAAGCTGATATTCATCTCCCAAAGGTACGTCAATTGTCCATTTATGTCAATATTGGACATTGGCAAGAGCACATGAATGTAATATGCACGTGTTTCTGAAGGTGTCCCCCTATCTCACCATCCAGACATTCCCCAGCACACGCAACTGTGCCCCGGAGATGTTGTATACCGGGACAAAAGGAACTGATTCATCCATGATCAGAGTGCAGTCTTCCATTATGACATCTGACCCGGAAAGAAAAGAAAACAGGATATACCCGTCAAATGTGCCCTGGATGTTTTCGAAAACCACATTCCGAAGGTGCAGCTTGCCCATATTGTAGACCCCGCCGCCCACGTTTTCAGGGAATGCCGGGCCGTTGGCCAGGGCATTTCGGCAGCGGAACCCATCGACCAGGATCGTATCTGCTGGTGCCGAGGTTACGAGCAGGTGATAGGCGTTGTCAAGTGAATCGCCCGGGATCCCGATATCCCCTTCCAGGTAACTCGGGTGGGCGATCAGGTCCCGTTCCCCGGGGCTGGTCTCTGACCCGTCAAATCCGCCAAGGATGCGGATCCCCCGCTGGATGACAAAAGACTGGGTCCTGTCGTCAACCAGGGAGGTCCTGTAGGTGCCTTCCTTCACCCAGATCTCTTCGATGTCCGGGCAGGCGGAAGCAATCGTTAGTGCCTGCTGGAGATGGGGCAAGGCATGTTCCCAGGCAGATCCATCCATGAGCCCGGCGCCGCCTTCTGCAACATACAGCCTGCCGGACCGGTTGCATGTCGAATCATAGGTGATGATGAGCTTCGGTGCGCCTTCATGATCGCCTTCAAACGACCAGGCCTTGCGCACGCCGGTGCCGCGCAGGATGAACCCGAGCGCATTGCCCGGCTGCCAGCTGTTGCCGCTGACCGCTTCCTGGACCAGCAGGCTGAGGTCCGGGGTTTGCTGATCCGGGCCATTTACTCCGGGTCCTGTCCAGGGCGGGATCTCCCAGGATACATGGTTGCCGGTCTTTGTCGTGCGGCCCGAGATGTTGTAGTTTGCCGTATTGAATGGCGCAACACTGGATCCCAGGCTCAGGCCGGTGATGAGCACCTCTGCAGGACCAGAAGATGCCTCGCTCGATGTGAACTGCAGCCGGGCGGAAGTGATGTAACTTCCATTCGGGATGGAAGCACCAGTGAAACGCAGGCCGATCAACTGCGTGGTGTCCGATTCGGAGATCTCCAACACTTCAGAATAAGGATTTACCGCCCCGGTCCAGGCCAGTTCCTCTGCATCATCGCTC
>JARQTN010000236.1 GCA_029976695.1 Lewinellaceae bacterium | reverse complement strand
AGACGGCAATCAGGCATAAAATCACCCAATGCCCAAAACCGAGCGCCCAAAGCCAAGGCGACAGCCTTTTAGATCATTTCCAGAAATTCCGCACCGCATGAAACCGCGCCTCATCCTTCATCTCCTGGAAGGCAAGGTCATGGTGGAAATAGTAAAAGGTATTCCAGAAGCCTTTTGAAACAGAAGCTTCGAGTGAATGGTATGCGCTTTCTTTGTCCCCGGCGATCGCATATGCGCGGGCCTTCCAGTAGTCCGGTTCGCCGTACGTGTAGGGGCCACTCAATTGATCGAGGTATTTCAAGTATTTACCTGCCTGCTCCTCATCGCCTTTCAGTAAATGGATGCCCGCCAGATAGGATAAAGATTCATAGTGGGTCGAATCTTCCTGCAAATACTGAGCGCAGGCGTCTATGGCCCTTTCCATGTCGCCCAGGATATAATACGCCTGGCCGGTCACCTTGTTGGGCTTGCCTTGCTGATCTGCGATCAGGGCGCGTGAATAATCCCTGGCCCTCGTGATTTCCCCGATATTCAGGGCCTCCACGGCAGCCCGCCGGTACAGCATTTCCGGAGTGTCCTGTTCCTGCCTGTTTTTCGCCGTTTGAAGGAACCGATCCAGCTGATCCCAGTTTCCCGACCTGATGTATGCTCGCACCAAAAGGTCATCGGACCATTCCTCATCTCCGGCAGCGATCAGTTCTTCCCCGCGCCTGATCGCATCTGAATAGTTCCCAAGCTCGATATCGATATACATCCTGAGAAACATCCGGATGCGGCACCTGCTGCAGCCGGCATAATCCAGCTTTTCTTCAGGGATCTCCTTGTACACTTCCAGGGCATCATCCAACCGGTTCACGAACTGCAGGGCGACGACCATCGCGGAATAATTGGATGTCAGGTCATAGGGCGCATGGTTATATTCATTCCGCAGGAATTCGTAGGCGAGGTTGTTTTTGCCTTTGAGCAGCGCATCGTAGAAGTTCAGGAGGTTCAGCTGGCGTGCATCAGCCCCCTCTGTCTGCAGCTGTGATACTGCGAGCATGGAATCGGCCTTTGCCGTTTCGTCATTGTTGTAATAATTTGCAATCAGTTCCATTTTCGGCTCGAAATAGTCCGGGTCGAGCTGAATCGCCTTGATCAGGTGGCCGCGCTGTTTTTTATAATCTGAGGTTCCCTTCGCCAGGGTCAACTCGCGGTAGGCATCGTATTTGGGTGGATCCTGTTCAAGCAGCAGGTTCTGCGCGCCATCTGACTTTGAGACAAGGTAGCCCAGCACCGACTGGCGCATTTCATTGATCGTCTCCATCGGCTGGTTTGCCGGGCCGCTGACTGTCGGCAGGCCCTTGACCACTTCTCCCGTGGCGGCATCCGTGATCGTGCATTCGATGTACAGGGTATCCTGCTGCACGTAGATGTTTCCTTCAATGACTTCTCCCACCTGCATCTCCTTGTTCATGAAGCTGTACCGGCTGACAGGGACAACCGATGAGGTCATCACTTTCTGGTAATCATCTACAAGGTCGCCGGTGACCACCTGGGCGAGGTTATTCTGCGTAATTGCATGGATGATCCGGTTTGTGGCCATTTTCGCGAGGACCTGGTATTCCTCCTGGCCGGATATATTCTGGAAATCCATGACGGCAATGGATGCGTTTTCGGACTTTCCGTCTTTCCCCTGGAGCATCCCGGAAATGCTTGCCCAGTTGGTGATCACAAGGACGATGGCCAGAAGGACGAGGGTAAAGACTGCTTCCCGGATGCCGAATGAAAACGTCTTGCCCGACCCCGGCGCTTTCCGGACCTTGGCCGTTGGCGAGATCTCTTTTGGCAGCACAATTCCCTCCGCCTCCAGGGCAAACACTTCAAGGGGTTCTGCGATATTCTTGAGCTGGAACGTGCCCAAAGACCGGTATGCATAATCCGGCTGGTTAGCGATATCCCTTTTCACCCTTGCCGAGAAAAGGACGGATCCCGGCAACGCCATGGTCTCGATCCGCGAAGCGATATTCACCGAATCCCCGTACACATTGTTGTCATCAAAATAGACATCCCCGCTGTGCAGCCCGATGCGCACGGGCACGCCTGCCCCGGAAAACCTGACCTGCAGCTGCCGTGCGCATTCCAGTGAATTGACCGAACTCTCGAATGTGCACACGCATCCATCCCCATAGAAGTGGATCACCTGTCCATGCATCCCCGGCGTCACTTCCCTGACGATCTCACGGAATGACCTGAGCCAGCTTTTCGCCTGCGTTTCATCCTGCTGCATCAGCGATGAATACCCGGCGATATCCGCGAAGAGGATGACCAGGAGCTTCCGGTCCATTGTTTGATCCATAGACAAGGCGTATGCAATTTGTATGGCGGTTTCCCGGGGGATCACGCAGTTATGAACTGATTAAAGGTAAAATAAATTCACTATTCATTTACCCATGTATTCATGTACCCGGTACTCATGCACTCTGTTTGTCTGAATTGGGATTTATAGGATGAGAGGATGATGGGATAGTGTGGGCTGACGGCCGTATATTGTTGATGCTCAAATTTTCCATTCCTTGGCGATCAAACATTGCGTACCTACGGCACGCTTCATCTTTGATAAATTCCATGGCTACCAACATTTCGTGCCTACGGCACTTCCAGGTTAGAATCAGGATCTATTCATATATCCATTATCGATCAAAATCACTTCGCGCATTCTCCCCGAAAATAATCCGGAGTGCAGCGGAGGATTTTTTAGGGGTCGGGGGCAAAATGCACAATTTTTCCATTCCTTGGCAATCAAACATTGCGTACCTACGCCACGCTTAAATTTTTAATAATTCAATAGGCTACCAACATTTCGTGCCGATGGCAC
>JARQTN010000235.1 GCA_029976695.1 Lewinellaceae bacterium | reverse complement strand
GCAAGCGCATCCTGGTGAATGGCATGCTGTCCACCGCGAAAGGTGTCCGGGGGACTGTCGTGAAGGCAGTGGATCCCGGGGCTGAACTGCAACTGACACGCCTGGATGAAAAGATCGTCGAAGGTGATTTCCTGGAAACAGAGGCACGAAATCCAATTGTCATCAGCCAGGTGGTCGCCGACAAGCTGAAACTGAAATTACGTTCCAAGGTGGTGTTCAATTTCCAGAAAATGAACGGTGACCTGACGGCCGCTGCATTCCGCGTAGTCGGCATCTATAAGACAAACAATCGCCAGATGGATGAACTGACCGCTTTTGTGCGGAAGGAGGATATGCGCCAGCTTGCAGGCATGGATAATGGCCAGTATCATGAATTTGCGATCGAGATCAGGGATATTGATGTGATCGACCCGGTCACCAGCGAGCTGAAAGCAGCCATCCCCGGAAACCTCATCGAATCCTACAAGGAGATCTCGCCCGACCTGGAATTATTCAATTCGCAGATCAGGCTCAACATGTTCATCATGACCACGATCGTGATGCTCGCCCTGATCTTTGGGATCATCAATACCATGCTCATGGCCGTCCTCGAGCGGGTGAAGGAACTGGGCATGCTCATGGCGATCGGGATGAACAAGGTGCGTGTCTTTTTCATGATCGTGATCGAGACCATCCTTGTTTCCGTGATCGGGGCGCCGGTCGGTTTGTTCCTTGGCTATCTGACGGTCAGTGGCCTGAACAGGAGCGGGATCGACCTGTCCATGTGGTCGAAAGGCCTTGAAAAATTCGGAATGTCCAACCTGATCCGCCCTTCATTGGACGGACATGTGTATCTTGTCATTGTCATTGCGATCGTCATCACAGCGGTGATCGGATCGATCTATCCGTCACTGAAGGCGATCCGGTTAAAGCCTGTTGAGGCACTCAGAAAAATATAGCCATGGAAGAGAATCAGCATGATATCGTCATTTCAGCGAAGGGATTGCACAAGATCTATGATGAAACCAAAGTGCCCGTGCATGCGCTCCAGGGCGTGGACCTGGAGATCCGCAGGGGTGAATTCACGGCCATCGTGGGTCCTTCCGGCTCCGGAAAATCGACGCTACTCAACATTATCGGGGGGTTGGATACGCCAACGGAAGGAACCATCATCGTGAACGGCCAGGATATTTCGAAGTTGTCCGATAACCAGCTGATTGATTTCAGGAAGAACAACATCGGCTTCGTGTTCCAGTCATACAACCTCATCCCGGTCCTGACGGCAAAGGAAAACGTCGAGTTTGTCATGATGCTGCAAAAAAGGAGCAGGAAAGAGATGGACGAACGCGTACACAACCTCCTGGATGCTGTCGGCCTGGGGGACAGGACAGACAACAAGCCTTCAGAGCTGAGTGGCGGGCAGCAGCAGAGGGTAGCTGTGGCCCGTGCCCTGGCATCAAAGCCCTCGTTCGTGCTGGCAGACGAACCAACGGCCAACCTGGACTCGCACTCGACTGCCAACCTGCTGGATATCATGGCACGGCTGAACAAGCAGGAGAATATGACATTTGTATTCTCCACTCATGACCAGCGCGTCATCGACCGGGCAAGGCGCGTCATTGTACTGGATGACGGCAAGATCATCAGCGACAAAACTCTGGCAGCAACCGCATCGTAATGCTTGCAGTCAAAAGGATCGGCCGCTTCTTCCCGAGCACCGCCAGGCGATTTACATTTCTTTTCATCACCCTGCTCGTTGGTTCATTCCATCATGCCCTGGCCCAGGAGGACCAGGAGCCGAAGTTTACTCTCAACGGGTACATGAAACAGCTGACCTCCCTGATTTCCTTTGATCTGGCGGATGACTATTCACTCGATATCCTCCTGCACAACCGGCTGAATTCAAAATGGTACATGTCGAAAAAATGGACGCTGACTGCCGAATTGCGGACACGGATGTTCCTGGGTGACCAGGTCAAGCTGACGCCGGAATATGGCGAATTGATCGACCAGGCCAGTTCTGGCTGGCTGGATCTGGGTGCGTTGATCGTGAATGACAGGCAGACGGTCCTGCACAGTTATTTTGACCGCCTCTACATGGAATACAGTTCCGGCACCTGGGAGGTCAGGCTTGGGCGGCAGCGAATCAACTGGGGGCAGACGACCAACTGGAACCCGAATGACATTTTCAATGCCTTCCAGTTTACGGATTTCGACTATGAGGAGCGACCCGGTGCCGATGCCCTGCGGATCAAGAAATACTATGGCTATTCATCAAGCGTCGAAGTGGCCTTCAGCCCGGCGGACAGTTTTGCCTATAGCACGGCAGCCATGATGTGGCGGTTCAACAAGGGGACATACGATATTCAGTTGCTGGGCGGCATTGTCGCACGAGATATCGTGATCGGAACAGGTTGGGCCGGGAATATCAAGAATGCCGGTTTCAAGGGCGAGATGAGCTATTTCATACCGCTTGAAGAAGAAAGGGGAAATGCATTCTCAATGGCCCTGAATTTCGACTATGTGTTCAACTGGGGTCTATACTGGAATGTGGGCGTGCTCTACAATTCAGAAGGGAGCGGCAGTGCCGGATTCCAGGATCTGTTCAATGCGACCATCAGTGCGCGAAATCTTTACCCGTACCGCTGGTCTATCATGTCGCTGCAATCAGGCCAGGTCAGTCCGCTTGTCAACATTGCCCTTGTCCTGGTATACAGTCCTGTAAAGGCGCATGCCCTGTTTGCCGGCCCGACGATCACCTTTTCCATCGCATCCAACTGGGACCTCGACATCGTCAGCCAGGTTTTGTTTGAAAATGACCAGGGGAAGTACCGCAGCCCCCTGCAGGCGTATTTTGTGCGCATCAAGCATAGTTTTTAAAGCCGGCAGGCGCTG
>JARQTN010000234.1:10670-12108 GCA_029976695.1 Lewinellaceae bacterium | reverse complement strand
ATATCCATCAGGATACCCTGCCTGTACTTGACCGAAGTATGGGGCATGGCCTTACCGACAATGCCTTCAAGGAACGTGACCAGGTTTTCGCTTACACCAAAATAGTTCGCCAGCAGGGCCTGGGCATGCGTGGCCATCGGGCCTGTGACGAAGATCTCGCCTATTTCCTTATCCAGCGGGAGGATGCCTTTCTCGTTTTTCAGCAGGACCATCGATTTGGCGGCGGTTTCACGGCTGAGCGCCACATGGGGTTCGCTGCGGATCACTTCGGGCCCGATCCCGTCAAACGGACCTTTGCCAAACGGGTCGAACAAACCCAGCCTGAACCGGGTAGGCAGCAATTGCCGCAGGTTCTGGTCGATGACCGCTTCTGAAGTATGTCCTTTTGCAACAGCTTCATTCAATGCATGATACGTGCTCCCGCAGTTGAGGTTTGTACCGGCATTCAGCGCCAGTGCAGCAGCTTCCTCGCGCGTTTTGACGACATCGTGCCCTTCATAGAAGTCCCGGATGCCGCCGCAATCTGATACGATGTAGCCTTTGAAGCCCCACTTCTGCCGGAGTACTTCCTGCATCAGGTAAGGGTGTGCGATGCATGGATCGCCATTTGTCCGGTTATACGCCCCCATGAAACCTTCAACCTTCGCCTCCACGGCCAATGCTTCGAATGCGGGTAAATACGTTTCCCACAGGTCCTTCATGCTGACATCGGCGTCGAATTCGTGCCTGAGCGCCTCAGGGCCGCTGTGCACGGCATAGTGCTTGGCCAGTGCAGCGGCCTTCACATAACGGGGATGGTCTCCCTGCAGGCCTTTGACGAAAGAAACGGCGATCCGGCTGGTCAGGAACGGGTCCTCACCATATGTTTCCTGGCCCCTTCCCCACCGGGGATCGCGAAAAATATTCACATTCGGTGTCCAGAATGTCAGCCCCTGGTAGCGCCCCCTGAGGTCATGCGCCTGGGACACATTGTACTTTGCCCGTGCTTCCTCGGCGATGACCTCCCCGATGCGGTGCATCAGGTCCTGGTCCCAGGTAGCCGCCATGCCGATGGCCTGCGGGAAAACCGTCGCCCTGCCATTGCGGGCGACGCCGTGCAGGCACTCGTTCCACCAGTCATAGGCGGGTACCTCCAGCCTCGGGATCGCGGCAGAGGCCTCGGTCAGCTGGCTGATCTTTTCCTCCAGCGTCATCAGCGAGATCAGGTTCTCCACCCGGTCCTCTGTCCGCAGCGACGGGTCCTGGTATGGGTATTTGTATGCTGGATTTACTGCTGGTTGAGCAGATAGGTGAAATCCAGTACAAATCAATACAATGATTATAAGCTTATTGAACATGATTATTTATTCCATTTAATTATCCTTTCTGGCGGCAGCTGATCCCGAAAGCTTTCGGGAAGCCGGTACAATTATCAATTATTCATTATTAATTATTAATT
>JARQTN010000234.1:2282-10570 GCA_029976695.1 Lewinellaceae bacterium | reverse complement strand
CAAATGCGTCACCCCGCCGGACAGCTTGCTGTCATGGTGGAACAGGTACCACTTGCCCTTGAACTCAACAATGGAGTGGTGTGTTGTCCAGCCGACAACAGGCGTCAGGATCACCCCGCGGTAGGTAAACGGCCCGTATGGATTGTCACTCGTCGCGTAGCACAGCAGGTGCGTATTTCCCGTCGAATACGAAAAATAATAGGTCCCGTTGTACTTGTGCATCCATGCTGCTTCGAAAAAGCGTCGGCTATGGTCACCTGCCTTGAGTGGATTACCATCTGCATCCTGGAGAACAAGATCCCTGGGTTCCTCCGCAAATGAGACCATATCTTCGGCCATCCTGGCCACTTTGGGACACAGCGCGGGTTCATCATCTGCCGGCTCACTGTCATCGGCCTCGTACTCCCCTGTTTTCCACCTTTGCAGCTGGCCGCCCCAAAGGCCTCCAAAGTACATGTAGAACTCATCGTCTTGATCTTCAAACACGGCCGGATCTATGGAGAAACTCCCGTCAATCGGCTCAGGCTCGGGCACGAATGGCCCCGAGGGGGAATTGGAGATGGCCGCACCAATGCGAAAAACATCCCTTTTATCCTTCATGGGGAAATAGAAATAATACTTGCCCCTGCTGTACGCGGCATCCGGAGCCCAGAGCTGGCGGCCCGCCCATGGGATATCCTCCCTGGCAAGGACAACGCCATGGTCATAGACTTCGCCATCGGGTTCATCCATGGAAAACACATGGTAGTCCTGCATGTCGAAATGGTCACCCAGGTCGTTTTCCGGTATGCCGGCATCGATATCATGGGATGGATAGATATAGATCCTCCCCTCAAAGACATGTGCCGACGGGTCTGCTGTATAAATGTGTTTTACGAGATGTCTTGCTTTTTTCATATGTACCATTTTCAGGATCCGGAATAACTCTCAGCCAACTTGATGAGTTCGCTGACCACCGGCTTGGGTTTATAATGACGGTCAAACAGCAACGGATAATCCGTCCGTCCGCGTACCGGGAAGTTATTCTTCCAGGATTGCGCATCATGCGCCCCCCAGAAGGTCACCCTGTGGATCTTGTCGCTGTACTTCAGGAACAGCCGGAAGAAATCAAGGTACCTGGCGGACCAATTGGCGGCCATGTCATCCGGCAGCCCTTTCGTGTACGGGTCATACTCCGCTTTGAATTCGGCTGTTTCTGAAATGTTTGCCGACACGCGCTTCCTTGGCCACGGCAATGCCGAAAGGTCGAGCTCCGTGATCATCACCTGGAGTCCAAGGTCAGAAAATGCCCGGATGCTTTTTTCATATGCATCCAAAGAGGGATGACCCATCAACAGGTGCCCCTGCATGCCGATGCCATCGATGCGCACACCTTCGGATTTCAGTTTCTCGACCATCTCCACGACACCATTTCGGCGGCCTTCGTTGTCCATGCCGTAATCGTTGTAGTACAACTGGGCATCCGGGTCCGCCTCATGGGCAAACTGGAAAGCAAGCTTGATAAAATCCTCGCCGATGATCTCATAGAACTTGCTTTTGCGGTAGGACCCATCCTCCACGATCGCTTCGTTGACCACGTCCCAGCCGTTTACCCGCCCTTTGTATCGCGTGACAACCGTGGTAATATGATCCTTCATGCGCCGGATGAGTTCATCCCGTGAAACATCCGAACCATCATCGTTGACAAAGAACCAGTCCGGCGCCTGGGAGTGCCACACCAGTGTATGGCCGACAATAAAGTATCCCCTTTCCTCGCCGAATTTCACAAAGGCATCCGCCTCATCGAAAAAGAACTTCCCCTTTTCCGGCTGGAGGTACATGCTTTTCATGCAGTTCTCTGCCACGATGGAATTCATGTGCCTGTCGATGATCCGGGTCGCCTTTTTATCCTTTCCGAAGATCTGGTCCGTATTCATGGCCGCCCCGATGTAGAATTTTCCGGAGAATGCCTCCCTGAGTGACGGTTCTTTTTCTGCAATCAACCGGCTGTTTCCCTGGCAGACAGCAGTGCCGGCAAACAAAACCAGGAACAGGAATACTGGATATCTCATTTTATTCATGATTTAGGTTTGACAAATTTCTGCGTGCTTCAAGTTCGGTTTCGATTTTCGTTTCCATTTTCTTGTTGATCTCGTAAAAGAAGAGCGAGGCCGCCCCGATGATGAAGATCAGGCCCGGGTAAATGCTCACGGAAAGTTTGATCCCGTTGACTGTGGCGGCATTCTGGCTGGCCAGGTCCACATCGTACCCGTAAAAGGCAAGGATGCCGGCCACCAGCGACCCGCCGATGCTGAGGCCCACTTTGAGCCCGAAGATCATCGCGGAAAATATGATCGCAGTCGCCCGCCTGTGATTTTTCCACTCGGAATAATCCGCGACATCGGCAATCATCGCCCAGAGGATCGGGATCGTGATCCCGTAGGCGAACCCGTGCAGGATCTGCGTGATGATGACAAGGCCAATTGCCGTGGGCGGATAAAAATAAAAGAGGAGCAGGAAAACAGCGGAAAAGAAAAGGGCGATGCCGAAGACGTTCCGCTTGCCATATCTGTCCGCCAGCCGTTTTGAAAAGGCGATCCCCACGATCATGAAAATGATGCCCCCGGCATTGAACAGGCTGAATGCCGATGTCGGGGCGTCCTCGGGCCATTTGAATTCCATCAACCCCATTCCGGTGAGGACCCGGTTGAGCCCGTCAATGAACCCATTGAAGCCGATATTTTCAAGGAATGCAGCCAGGTGCGGTTCGCTCAGGAAGTCCTTGAAATAGTAGATGTACATCCCGCCCTTAAGGGAAAGTGTGATGAACACCAGGATCGTCAGGATAAGCATGATGATCCACGGAATATTCCGCGAAAGGTCCTGCAGGTCCTGCCGGACGGGGGTTTTCTCAGCCGTGGGCGGCTTGATCCGTTCCTTCGTAGTAAAGAATGTGATCAACAAGAAGATCGACCCGACAATCGCGAAAATGGTCATGGTGTTCTTGAAGCCTTCTGCCTTGTCCCCGTCCCCAAGGATGAGCACAAGCGGAAGGAGGAGCACCTGGATGATAAACTGTGCCACCATGACGGCAACAAAACGGTAGGAAGACAGGCTGTTCCGCTCTTCCATATTGCCCGTCAGCACCCCGCTCAGTGCGGCATACGGCAGGTTATTCGCCGAATAAATGATCACCAGCAGGAAATAGGTCACCAGCGCATAGATCAGTTTTCCATTCGGGCCGAAATCGGGCGTGCTGAAAGCCAGGAGCGAAATCACCCCGAAGGGAATGGATGTCCACAGGATCCACGGCCGGAATTTCCCCCAGCGCGTATTGGTCCGGTCAGCGATCATCCCCATGAAGATGTTGAAGAATGCCCCCAATATCCCGCCGACGAAAATGATGGTCGCCGCAGCCTCCGCCGGGATCTTGTACACGTCGGTGTAAAAGAAGGCGATGAAGGTCATCAGGGTCTGGAAGATCAGGTTCGCGGCAAGGTCACCAAGGCTGTAGCCAACCTTTTCAACAAACGATAATTTTTGTGTCGCTGTGGTCATGCGTTTTGTTATTTAGCTTGCTGGTAAAGGGGTTCTTCATTTGCATATTCGAACCAGTCAAAGCGGGCGCTGTTTGCAGAGCTTTCCCCGTTTGAGGTTGCATACAGCCCATAGATGCACCCGACAAACCCGCCTGCCGTCTCAGTACTCAGGAAAGTCGCATCGACATCCCGCTTCACCGGGATCCAGTCCTTTCCGTCCGTACTGAAAAGAAAATCGTACAAATTCCCCCTGGAGACAATTTTCAGGATGACGGATTCGGGTCCCGGGCCCTTTTCCTCCGCAATCATCTCCTCCCCGTTCTCACCGGACTTGTACAACTGGATCACCCCCTTGCCCGCCTGATCAATTGACTTGCACAGGAAATAATAATGCGACTCGTTCTGGAAGACCGAAAGGCCTGCTTTTTCAAATGGATGCTTTGGATTGAATTCAAGTGCTGTGGAAGCATATCCGATGTGGTGTGTTTGCCGTTTCCCGATAAAGGAAGGATTCATTTTACCTGCAATGGTTTCCGGCCTGAGTTTCATGTGCAGGCTCCCTTTTTCAAACGAATACCAGGCATCCTTCGGGTTTCTCAGGAAAAGCCATCCCTGCTCAAGGCTGTCCCTGAATTCCTCGCGGTGTGTGAAATTGCCGGACAGCGGGATCGGCGATTTGGACAGTTCGCTCGTTTCAGGGACCAGGTAGCTGTATTGGACCTCTTCAAAATCCGGATTGATCACCGGCCAGCCATCCTGCCATTTTACGGGAGCAAGGAATGTTTCCCTTCCCGTATTGAAATACGGGCCTTCATACGGCCTCGTACCGAGGAAAACCGCCCACCATTCGCCGGACCGGGTTTGCACCATATCGGCATGCCCGGTGCAGGCAACCGGATTTTCACGGTCCCAATCCAGGTGCCGCTGGGTCAGGATCGGGTTCCTTTCCCAGGGTTCATATGGCCCTTCGACCTTCCTGCTCCTGAAAATGACTGCTGAATGGTTCCAGCTTGTCCCCCCTTCCGCAGCCAGGAGGTAGTACCAGCCGTTGACGTGGTACAGGTGCGGCGCTTCGATCCAGATCGGGTTCTTGCTCAGGTCCGTGCCCCCGTTTACAATGATTTCCGGTTCGCCGACCGTGGTCATTTTTTCCTTGTCAAAACGGATCATTTTGATCGACCGGTGACCATTATACAGCGATTTGTTATTTGGTGGCTCACTGTTGTACACGAGATATCCCTGGCCGTCATTGTCAAAAAACAGGGACGGGTCGATGCCGCTGACATCCCGAAGCCAGTAAGGATTGGACCATGGCCCGGCAGGATCCTTTGCCGTCACGACAAAATTGCCGCCTGCATCCACCAGTGTGCAGACCACATAGAACAGACCGTCATGATACGTAATTGCCGGTGCAAAGATGCCCCGTGAAATACGAAGCCCCTCGAGGTTCATCTGCTCATTGCGGTCCATCACATTCCCGACCTGCTTCCAGTTTACCAGGTCCCTGCTGTGAAATACCGGGATCCCCGGAAAGTATGCGAATGTGGAATTGACCAAGTAATAATCATCCCCGGCCCGGCAGATGCTGGGGTCAGGGTAAAAACCGGCCAGGATGGGATTCTGAAAGGACTCCTTTTGCATGTCAGTTTTTTGTGCCTGGGATAAGGATGTTCCAAGCATAGTGATCATACAGATCAGGAAGAATGTGAAAAATCGGCTCATCATCAGGACATCGCTTTTTGCTGGATGGCATATTCAAGTCCCCGGAGTTCCGCCAGGCCCTTCAGACGACCGATCCCGGAATAGCCCGGGTAGGTCTCTTTATGCAGGTCATCCAGGATCTTCATCCCATGGTCAGGGCGCATCGGTATGGACCTTTTTTCCCTCTGCATAAGGGCGACGACTTCCTGCATCAGGGCGTACATATCCGTATCACCCTCCAGGTGACTGGCTTCCATGAAATTTCCTTTGCCGTCCGATTTTGTATTCCGCAAATGGAGGAAGTGGATCCTGCTCCCCCAATCCCTGGCCATCTGCACCACGTCATTGTCCCAACGCGCACCAAATGAACCTGAACAGAAACACAATCCATTTGACGGGTTTGGGACGGCCTCCATCAATTGCCGGACATCCTCCGCTGTGCTCATCACCCGGGGCAGGCCAAGCACGGGAAACGGCGGATCATCGGGATGGATCGCCAACCGGATCCCCACCTCATCTGCCACCGGTGCCACCTCGGAAATAAACGCAACAAGGTTGCGCCTGAGCTGGGCATCGTCTATTTCCCTGTAGATTTCGAGCAATTCAAGGATCCGGTTCCGGGTAAACAATTCCTTGCTGCCCGGAAGCCCCTGCATGACGCTGAATGCAATCTTCCCCTTTTTCTTCTCGCTCAACCCATTGTAATACTTTTTAAGGCGATCAGCCTCTTCCGCGTTGATGCCGTCCCAGGCACCCGGCCTGTTCAGGATAAACCGGTCAAACACCATAAAATCCCGCCTGCTGAAATACAGTGTTCTTGACCCATCATCATTTTTCTTGTACACATTCGTGCGGATCCAGTCAAGGACCGGCATGAAATTATAGGTGACCACTTTGATCCCGCAGGTCGCCAGGTTCCGGATGCTCACCTTGTAATGCTCGATCCATTTTTGGCAGGGCCCGCTGCCGGATTTTATTTCCTCGTGGACAGGCAAGCTTTCCACAACCGTCCATTCAAGGCCATATTTTTCTATTCTCTTCCGGTATGCGATGATCTCCTTCTTCGTCCAGACTTCTCCGACAGGAATGTGGTGCAGGGCAGATACCACGCCTGTGCACCCGGCCTGCCTGATATGCTTCAGCCTGACAGGATCATCCGGCCCGAACCAGCGCATCATTTGCTGCAACCTGTATGGATTATTCACTTTTTCCATTTTCCGGTACTAAAAACCAATGGAATTCCCACCATCCACCCGCAGGATCTCCCCGGTGATGTAGCCAGCTTCTCCGGAAGCAAGGAAATAAGCGGCATCAGCAATATCACTCGGGCAGCCCAGTCTGCCCATGGGCGTGCGGGACATCACCTTTGACTTCCGCTGCGGATCATTGTCCAGTGCCTTCGAACTCATAGGTGTTTTAATAAAACCGGGCGCAATACAATTGACCCTAATGCCAAGCGGTGAAAGTTCGACGGCCATCGCGCGCGTCATGCCTTCCACTGCACTTTTCGAAGTAGAATAGGAGATGACATAGGGTATGCCATAGGCAGCGGTCATTGAACTGATCTGGATAATACTTCCCTTTTTTTCCTGTTCCTTCATGATTGCCGCCACATCCCTGCTCAGTGCAAAGACTGCAGTCGTGTTCACCCGGACTATGCGTTCGAAATCTTCATTTGTTGTTTCGAAAATGGACTTCTTCTGATTGATCCCGGCATTGTTGACCAGGACATCGATCCGTCCCAACTTTTCCTTCACATGCTGCACGAATGCAGGGATGCCACCCAAATCTGCCAGGTCAAAACGGATCCCGGCACATCGGCTGCCAAGGGCGCTGACTGCCTCATCCAGTTTTTCCCTGTCGCGCCCGGTAATCACGACATCGCATTGTTTCCGAACAAATTTCTCCGCGATTGCGAATCCGATCCCGGAAGAACCGCCCGTAATTAAAACCTTTTGCGCATCTGCCATGCTCATTCTATTTTAAGTGATCAAATTACCACCGCGGCCTGATACCCGGTGCATATGGATACCGGAGCGATTGATAAAAGTCCAGGTCATGTTCCGGCTTTTCAACCCCGGGTGGGATCTCCATACCGGAAAACATTCGAAAATAGGAAATACATGCATCACGCCACCACCTGGCTTCATTTACCTGGATGTCCAGGTGCATGTCTACCTGGTTAAACCTTTCCCCATCGATTTTGTCCCTGACCAGATTCCATAATTTTTTCATCCTGACCACTTTGTCGACACCTTCCTGGTACTGCAGGCAAAGCTCATCCCACAGCGTGTTTCCCGTAGACAGCCGATGATCCCAGGGCACATGGTGAAACCAGAGCAAAAAGGGCAACGGGCATTTCTCCGGATCCTCGTATTGAGCAGCCAGGTCAGGATGGTACTGGCTCAAATAATCACTTCCAGATGACGTTCTGTCAAAACCCAGCCCATCCTTGTCCGCACGGTGGTAATAGGTACTCGTCCAGTCGGCCCGCGGCATCCTGTCTACCCATGGTCCGGGTCCGTAGTGGTGCCCGGCGGCCATGATATGGTGCAGCCCCAGCGGTGTCATGTACTGGACACAAGCCTCATGGGAACCCCTGAGCATATCCATGATGATATTCCGGGCATCGGGCCCAGGGGCAAATGTGAGCTGCGTCCACTCCTCAAAGATCTTTTCAGACTCCATGTAGGGATCCCAGGCCAATCGCCCGAATGCATACCAGTCGGCCTGTCCAAACAGGTTGCCGGTCCAGTTGCGTGCCGTGCCGATGTTTGACACGCCTGCCATCCCGGTCAGCTGGTTGCCATGCAGCGAGCCGTCGATGACTTTGGACACAATTGATCCGGGCCCTTTCTGGTAGGTATCTGTTTTCAGCACTTCCTCATACATCGTGGAGAGACCCACAAGGTGCGTTCCCTGGCCCAGGTATTCCTTGGTAATCTGGAATTCCACCATCAGCGGCGTTTGGGGCATCGCACCGAACATCGGGTGGATGGGTTCGCGCGGTTGGAAATCGATCGGCCCGTTTTTTACCTGGACCATGACATTGTCCCTGAATTTGCCATC
>JARQTN010000234.1:0-2182 GCA_029976695.1 Lewinellaceae bacterium | reverse complement strand
GTCAGGTAAAGCCGGATGCCGTATGGCCTGAACACATTGGCAAGTGCGGCCGCTTTCTCCAGGTAGTCCCTCCGGAAAACCAGCGCATTCGCATTCACATTCGTGACAACCGTTCCGTTGATGCCGATGGATGCATTTGCTCTGGCATAGTCCACATACCGGGGATCGATATACTCGGGAAGCTGATGCCAGTCCCAGATAGAAAAACCTGCATACCCGCGCTCCACCGTGCGGTCGAGGTTATCCCAGTGGTTCAGCAACCGGTGTCTCAGCTTCGGGGCATCCACGATATTGAGCGCCTCCAGTGAGCCACCGGACTGGATATGCTGCAGCAGCCTGAAAGCGCCATACAGCAAGCCTTTTTCATCCCTGGCTGCCAGGACAAGGATCTTATGATCCTGGTGCATGGCTATTGTGAGGATAAATCCCTCTTTACGGACCGCGGACCGTTGGACATCCGAAAGCATATTTTCCAATCCGGGCGCCTGGCCGATCAGGCCGGCGTATAATCCGCGACCGTCATATGCACGTTGCACAGGTTGTATCTCTGTACCTGCAAGACCCGAAATCCCATTTTGAAGTTCATTCCTGACCGTTCGGAGAATGGGAGATTCACCATGTACATAAATGGTAGGTATCGCCTGGATCAAAGATATGCGACTGGATTCATCCGGCAGGGGATCAAACCTCAACCAAAGCCTGTAACCGTCCTCAGCTATCAGGGACGCCACACTGATCCATAAAAAACACAGGATGAAGATTCGTTTTGCCATGCAGGGCTTGAAGGTTATTCCAGTATAAAATCAGGGCCCGGTCAAGGGAGTAAAGTCTGTTTCACATATATCCTTTCCTTTGATCACAGGCCTGAAAACCTGAACAAACAATTCTTTTTCAGGCCGGTCATCGCCCCTGCCAGGGCCCTTCAAACGGAATCGTATAGACTGACGAATCTAACAAATTATTCCCTAAGCGCAATCGATTGCGCAAAATATTTTCAAATTCCACTGAAAACATGTAAAATTGTTACGCAAGAAGACTATCTTATTGCGTAGATCGTCTTCCCTGAACAACACATCATGGAAAAAAAGAAAGATGTTACGATTTACGATCTGGCCCAGGAACTGGGCGTTTCCCCTTCCACAGTCTCAAGGGCTCTGAATGACCATGCCAGCATCGGAAAAAAGACAAAAAAGGCTGTGCGCAAATTAGCTGAAAGTAAAGGCTACAGGCCAAACACATTTGCCTCGTCCTTGCGGACGAACCAGTCAAACACCATCGGTGTCCTGGTTTCCTGGATCAACAGGCCTTTCATTTCCTCATTGATCTCAGGCATTGAAAAAGAGGCCCGGGACAAAGGATACCATGTGATCATTTCACAGTCCCATGACCAGTCCGAACTGGAAACGGAAAACCTGCAGGCGTTGTATGACAGCCGGGTTTCTGCCCTGATCGTCTCCCTGGCGATGGAGACGGTAGATTACCGCCCGTTTGACCTGTTCAGGAAACACGGCATCCCGGTCGTCTTCGTGGACAGGGTACCGGTCCTCCAGAAGATCCACAAGGTCCATATCAACAACTTCAAAGCCGCTTTCGATGCCACGGAACACCTCATCGCACAAGGATGCAGGCGCATTGCCCATTTTGGAGGGGCAAGGCACCAGGCGATCTATGAGGAAAGGCGGGCCGGCTACATCGCAGCCCTGAAGAAAAACAACATCGAAGTGGATAACACCATCATCCTCGAAGCAGAATCTCTGAGCCTTGAGGAAGGAACAAGGCTGGCCGAAAAGGTGCTCGACCTGCCAATCCCGCCAGACGGGATCTTCTGCGCCAACGATACAGCTGCCGTAAGCGCCATTCATTGCGCCAAGGTTAGAGGTATCAAAATTCCGGGAGAATTGGCAATCATCGGATTTAACGATGACCCCATCTGCAAAATCATCGAGCCGCCTCTTTCATCTATTCACCATCCGGCTGTAGAAATGGGCAAAGCTGCTGTCCGTGAGGTCATGAGCATGCTTGATACAGCACCGGCAAACGCCGATGCTTTGAATAAGGAGCCGTCAGGGGGCAAGACAAACCTCGTCCTTGAAACACACGTCGTGGTTAGAGCATCTTCCAACAGATTGGGCGCATAAAAACACGGGTTCAGTTATTCGAAGATTCTGTTGTTCGCGTATTC
>JARQTN010000233.1 GCA_029976695.1 Lewinellaceae bacterium | reverse complement strand
GGACGGATAAAAGAGTTCCCCCATTATCCGGGTTTTAACCCATAGCAGGGATGGGCTACAGAAACGCCGGAATAAAATCCGGCGCTATCGGTAACCTTTGCTGAATCTGATACCGAGATCTCTCCATTCGGTCGTGCCTCCCTCGGTCGAGATGAACTTTATTTCTTGCCTTCTATCCCTCGACGCGGACCTGTTTTCGCTCTGCTCATCCGGTCCTTGCTCGGGATGACAATGTAGATGCCTAAAATAAATGAACCTTCCATTGTCATGCTGAGCGAATGCTGAAAATCGCGGAGCGGATTTTCAGCAGAGTCGAAGTATGGAATCCGTTTGGAAATTGGTTTTTGGTGCTTGGAATTTACCCCCCCTTATTTCCTCACCTTCACCAAATCACTCGTATCCAGCCCACTCTTCACCTCGATATGAATCCCATCGGAGATTCCCAGCTCTACCGGGCGCTTTTCGAAGACCTGGTCGCCGGTCGCGACCTCGACCGAATATTGGCCGTCCTCATTGACCAGGTCGCGCTCATTGATCATCAGGACCTGGGTGGCTTCATTCAGGATGATGTCCGCATTGGCGCTGTAGCCGGCACGCAGGAAGACGTCGGTTTCGCTGGTGAGGGCCGCTTTGACCTCGAATTTGACCGCGCCCTCTTCTTCTTCACCCTTCGGGGAGATGTGTTCGAGGAGCGCCTCGAATTCCTGGTTCTCAATCGCGCCGACCGTAAGCTTCAGGTGCATGCCCTCTTTCAATTTGCCGACATCGGCTTCATCGACTTTGCCCTCGAAGATCAGGCTGCCCATATCCGCAATGACCGCGATGCTGGTCCCCTCGTTAAAGTTGTTGCGCTCGATGACACTTGACCCTTCCTCCACCGGGATGTCGAGCACCATTCCGTCGAGGGTCGACAGGACGATATTGGATACCTGGTCCGAATTGCGGGTCACACCCTCCCGCAGCAACTGGAGGTTGTTCTCTGCCGCCTGCAGTTCCTGTTTGCGGATATCGAGAGTGGCTTCAAACTGCTTCAGGGCATTGGTCGAAGTGATCAGGGCATTTTCGTATTCCGTCTTGCGGACCTCCATATCCAGTTTGAACCGGTTGTAATCCTGTTCGGAGACAACCCCGTCGGCAAACAACTGCCTCTGGCGCTCCTCGTCCTTCTTCGCATTTTCATAATTCGCCTTTGCCGCCTCCACATCCAGATTCTTTTTGTTGACTTCCTGCTGCCGTTCCAGTTCGCGCATGGCCTCCTGGTACCGGATACGCGCCAGTTCTACATTGGAGCGGGCGCTGTTGACGTTGACTTCGCTCGGGATCAGCTTGATCTTCGCGAGTTTCTGGCCCTTGACAACCTGCTGGCCCTCCTCCACGTAGATCTCGTCGACCACGCCTGAAACCTGCGGCTTGACCTGGACCTCCTTGCGCGGCTTGATGGAGCCGGTGGCCACTGCTTTCTGCACGATATCCCCGATGACCGGCTTCTCCGTATCGTAGATGACCGGATCCTTTTTACCCTGGCTGTAGAAGTACGCACCCAGCGCGATGGAAGCCAGGACAAGCACAAGAACCACTGCGATAATGCAACCTTTTTTCATATGTATCTTCTTTATCTCATTCAATTATTCATCTTTCAGGGCGACCACAGGCCGGACGTTCGCCGCCTGCATCGCCGGGATCAGCCCTGCTGCCGTTCCGGCAAGGACAAGTAAAACCACTGCACCAAAACCGGTCAGCAGGTCCACCTCCGGATGGTAAAAGTTATCCGGCTCGAGGTTGTTGGCCACCATAAAGCGGTCGATACCCGCCACGATCAGTGTGGCGACCATGAGTCCGAGGTAACCTGAAACCGAAGTCAGGAATACCGACTCCGTCAGGATCATGCTGATGATCGATCCAGGGGTGGCACCCAATGCCTTGCGGATGCCGATCTCCTTTGTCCTTTCTTTCACGATGATCAGCATGATGTTGCTCACCCCGACAATGCCCGCCAGCAATGTCCCGATGCCCACGAACCAAAGCATGGCCCGGATGCCCTTGAAGAGGCTCTGCACGCTGAGGAATTCCTCCTCCAGGTTAAAGCCGCCGATCCCGCCCGGGTCATCCGGTGCGATCTGGTGCCTGCTTTTCAGGACCGCCCTGACCTTCGGCTGCATCTCGCTCACCCGGACGCCGGGATCTGCGCTGCACACAAAGTAGTTGACGCGACCACCCGTCCCGAAAGTGCGCTCCATCGTTGTAATCGGGATCACCACAGACTGGAGATCGCTTTCTGTCCAGGGTTTGACCTGTAATGGCCCAAACACGCCGACTACGCGGAATTCGATCCCCCGGATCTGGATGTATTTGCCGATACAGTCTTCGTTATTGAACAATACGTCTTTGATCCTTTTCCCGATGACTGCCACCTTGCGCGACTGTTCAAGGTCCAGCTGGTTGATATACCTGCCTTCGTGGAGCTGCAGGGCCTCGATCCGGATCATATCGGTCATCTCACCCCTGATCTCGTAATTGTCGAATTTGGCCCCGCGGCTGACGATTGCCTCACCAATGCTGGTGCGCGGTGCGATATACTGAACTTCAGGCACCTGGTTCTTGATGGCATAGATATCGTCCAGTGTAAAACGGGGCGATCTGCCCGGTTGAAATCCTTTGTACGGCAACGTGGACCGCGTCGGCCATGTGTACATGACGTTTTTTGCCCGTTCACCAAATCCCCTGAAGACCCCGTTCTGCAAGCCGGCACCCATGCCGAGGGCGAAGACGAGCAGGAAGATGCCCCAGAACACGCCAAGGGCCGTCAGTGCGGTGCGCAGCTTGTGCTTGCGCATCGTCCCGAAGATTTCCTGCCATTTGTCGCGGTCGAACATCTATTTAATTA
>JARQTN010000232.1:8610-12125 GCA_029976695.1 Lewinellaceae bacterium | reverse complement strand
CCGTATTCACCCCTGACCTCCGCAAACAATTCGGCCTGCTTGACTGTATCGATGCCCAGATCCGCTTCCAGGTCCAGGGAAAGGTCCAGCATATCTTCCGGGTACCCGGTCTGGGCTGCCACAAGCTTCAGGATCTTTGCCTGTACTTCATCTGCTGCTGCAACTGCAGGGGCAGGTTGGGTTGTTTCCACAGTGGATGCATCAGCCTGCTTCAACCCGGGTTTTTTGTCATAGACAAACCGGATGATATGGTTCAAAGTTGGAAATTCTGACAGCTGGAGATTGTCATCCCGTTCGATGCCGAATTTTTCACGGACTTCGGCAAACAGTTCAGCCTGCTTGACCGTGTCGATGCCCAGGTCGGCCTCCAGGTCAAGCGAGGGCTCCAGCATGTCCTTCGGATATCCCGTTTTTTCAGAGATCAGGTCCATGATGACCGCACCGACACCGCTGTCCGTAGAGCTGTCCGAAACCATGGTTGCTTCCTGTGGTTTGGGCATTTCCACCTTACGGGTGACGGGTTGTTCCAAAGGCGTGACGGCTCCTCCCTCTGAAGGTTCGCGTCTCGTATCGCCCAATGGATCGGCAACCCGGAGTGTGCGATTCACGACCTCTACCTTCGGATCCTGCCTTCCACTGACCTTTGCCAGCCAGGATTTCCATTGTTCCGGATCCCTCAGCCGATACTGGTATCCCAGCTTGTCTGGTGCCGGACGCACACCCTGTCCCGCAGGCGTCCAGCGCAGCAGGCTCATGCTGATCTGCGAACCGAAGCCGGCGCCCAGCCTGAGTGCATAGGTCACCGGGTAGGCTCCTCCCTTCGACAGGTTCAGCATACCCAGTTCCGGATCTACCTCCCTGAAATTCGGGATGGGTGGCACGATACCTGTTTCCAGGGTCTTGATGGCCAGCACGTCCTCGATGCCGACGGCCATAGCATGACCGGTCATCCCTTTCGTATTGGCGATCACGATCTTGTCTGCATCCGGGCCAAAGACATGGCGCAGCGCATTGATCTCGGCAGACGCACTGCCGCCGCGCGCCGGCGTGTACGTTTCATGGGAAACGAACACGGTCTGGCCCGCGATCTCCCGCCTGTCGATGCCGAACTGCTGTTCTGCCTGTGTGATGAGTTTCTCCATCACGTGTTTGATATGATCCACATCCAGCCTGGTGCCGTGGAAGGCGCTGTTTGCCGACACTGTCGAGAGTACCTCGCAAATTGGACGGACACCCCGGGCTTCGGCCCCTTCACTGCTTTCGACCACGATGCCGACCGCCCCCATTCCCACGATCATGCCATGCCGGCGCCTGTCAAACGGGAGTGCGGCATCTTCGACGCGCTCGTCCGTTGCCGCTGCCCCGACAGCCAGGAATCCGCTCGAGAACCAGTCGAGGGTATCATCTGCGGTAATGTCATCAGCGGCAATGATAATCACACGCCTGCACCTGCCGGCATCGATCCAGTCCTTTGCAAGCCCGATGGCCAGCGTAGTGCTCGCACAGGCCGAGTTGACCTGCGTATTCGGCCCCCTGGCCCCGATGTACTGGGCAAACTGCGCATGGCCCATGGAGAGCACCCTGAGCAGGAACCTCCGATTGAATGCATATGTGTCGGCATTCAGCTCCCGTTCAAGCTCGGCGATCCGCTCATCGAGGTTGCGCAGCACCTGGCCGTGGCCATTTTCGAGGGAGAGTTCATACCTGACCGTTTGCAGCAGGTCGCGTTTTTCCTTCCGTGTGTGGTTTTCAAAAAAGGCCTGCATCTCGCCTGCATAGGCATTGTATCCGGGGAAAGCGGAAGCAAAGATGATCCCGGTATCATCGCGCATTTCCTCCGGCAGCGACCACCGGTCAGGCAGCTTCGAGCCAGTTGTTGTGGTTTTGTATTGCATGACCATCGGGATGCCTGCATCACGCATGGCATCGATCCCGGCCCCGATCGCCAGTTCCGAGGTCGTATCCAGTGCATCGATCAGGTTCTTCGGAATGCCGAAGTCACGTCCCACATCCAGGTTTTCCTTCCTTGCCGCCAGTTTGATCACCTCATCGATGCCGGCAAGCGTTTCAAAGCGCGGCCCGCCCTTGCCGGTTTTGACAAGGCGGGTAATGTTCTTCGCCAGCATTTCCCGCTGGATCTCGTTCGGGATGCCCGTGATAAGCTGTTCACCCGAGAGCAGCCGCTGTACATTCCGATCATCGAACACACGATCTACCTTCGGCAGGCCAAGCGATGCCCCGGTGATCCAGATATCGTGTACCGGTCGCACATGATCGCCGCCGGCATAGACTTTCTGAGCCTTGTCCATGAAATCCACAAACAGCCTTCCCAGCTTTTCGTACCGGCCAGTCCCTTCCGGTGCAACCTGTTTGGCTGGCGTTGCCGGGAGTGCAGTTTGGGCGATGGCCGCAGCAGGCTGCGCCGTAAGATCAGCAATTGCATGCATTGCCTTTTCAGTTCTCTTTGGCAACTCCGGCACTTCCTGTTCTATAGCGGACCCCAGGCCGGCCGCATAAAGCCCGCATAATCCCTGGTTAAACGATTCCAGGTCGCCCACTTTCGGGTGGTTGGTAAACAGGTTCAATACATCATCCTTATCCGCAGTGATGTCGCGGACAAAGCCGTTGAGTGCCTTCTTGGGGCCCATCTCGATGAACACGCGGATCCCATCATCATACAACCGGTTGATGCCTTTCACAAACTGGACCGGCGAAGCAACCTGTTTGGACAGGATATCCACCATTTCCGGGATCACGTCACCACCCTCCGGATAATAATCACCGGTGATATTCGCGATCACTGGGATCTCCGGGGCCGACATGCCGCAGGTTTCCAGCACCTCCCGCAAGGGTGTGCTTGCATCGGCCACGATCTCAGTATGGAAGGCATGGCTGACGGGAAGCTGAGCGACATGCAGGCCGGCTTCCTTGCAGGCGTCCATGGCCGCAAGCACCGCATCGGTGCCGCCCCCGATCACGGACTGCCCGTAACTGTTGATATTGGCAATCACGACATATCCGTCAATCTTGTCAATCACAGACTGGATCTGGTCCGGAGAACCGAATATCGCAGCCATGGTTCCTTTGTCCTCCACATCGACCTGGGCCATCTGGCTGCCGCGTGCACTGACGACCTTGAGTGCACTCGCAAACGGGATCGCCCCCGAGGCCACCAGTGCGCCGTATTCACCGAGGCTGTGCCCGCCCACTGCATCCGGCGTGATCCCGTAAGCGGTCATCAGCCGGTACAGCGCCACATCGACGGTCAGTACCGCGGGCTGGGTGATCTCGGTCTGCATCAGGTCCTTTGCTGCCGCTTTGACCTTTTCCGGGTCATTTTCATCGATGAAAATATACTCCGTGATCGGCTTGCCCAGCAGCGGGGTCATCACGGCATCCGCTTCCCTGAACGTTTCGGCCACGATCGGCTCTGTCTTCCGCAGGTCCTTCAGCATATTGACATACTGTGATCCCTGGCCCGTAAACAGGAAGGCAACCTTTGATGCCGGTCCTTC
>JARQTN010000232.1:0-8510 GCA_029976695.1 Lewinellaceae bacterium | reverse complement strand
TGGCATTTTCCGCCCCTTTGACAAACGCCCCGCGCAAGGGCGCCTTCAGGCCGGCATTTCCAGCGGGCTCCTGGCCGGCAACGGATACCGATGCGCGCTTTTTCTCTTCAGACAGGATCCTGCCGGGGATGTACTCCTCCATCACGACGTGGAAATTGGTCCCGCCAAAGCCGAACGCGCTCACGCCTGCCCGCCGTGGCTGACCGTTGCGCATCTCCCACGGCCTGAGTTCCGTATTCACCCTGAACGGGGACTTCCCGAAATCGAAGCCCGGGTTCGGCTTGTGGAAATTCAGGCTGGGTGGAAGGACCTTGTCATGCAGTGCCATGGCCGCCTTGACAATGCCTGCTGCTCCTGCAGCACCCTTCAGGTGGCCGATATTGGACTTGACAGAACCCAGGGCCACAGAGCCCAGGCCGAGGCCAAGGCCGCCGAAGACATCATTCAGGCATTGCAATTCGACTGCATCACCCACCGAGGTGGAAGTGCCATGGCCCTCGATCATGGATACACTTTCAAGGGGTACATGCGCCTTTTCCCACGCCCGCTTGACGGCAAATATCTGCCCGACCGGGTTGGGAGCCGTAATGCCTTTGCCCTTGCCGTCGCTGGATCCCCCGATCGAACGGATAACGGCATAGATCCGGTCCCCGTCCTGCTCAGCATCCTCGAGGCGCTTCAAGACAAAGACAGCGGCACCTTCACCCATGACAAAACCGTCGGCACCCTCCGCGTAGGGCCTTGTGCCTGATGCGGAAAGCGCTCCGATCTTGGAAAACTTGACAAATGTGGTCGGGCTCATGTTGGCATCGATGCCTCCCGTGACCACGAGGTCATAGTCATACTCCTCCAGTCCTTCAATGGCCGCAGTCATCCCCGCGATGGCCGAAGCACAAGCTGCATCGGCGATATAGTTCGGGCCATGGAAGTTGTACAAAGCGGCGATCCTCCCTGCCACGACGTTGGACAATTCGCCGGGCATGGTATCTTCCGTGATGGCGGGATAGATTCCGTCGAGCCCGGCATGCATTTCACTCCTGATGGTGTTGCGCACGTTTTCCGGCAAGCTTGAAAACCCCTTTGAACTCGAAAGCATCTGCTCGAATTCCGGGTAAAAGATCCGGGTAGCGGAATACAGGTGCTGGTCACCGCCCATGGCCACACCCAGGATCACGGCAGTCCGGTCCCGGTCAAAATCCTTTTTCTCGATCCCGAAATCAAGCAGCGCTTCGCGGGCTGCCGTAATGGCCCATTTCTGGGTATTGTCCATATGCGCGGCCACTTTGGGCGGAATGGGCAACCTCCATTTCAACGGATCCCAGCGATCCTCTTTGACCCAGCCGCCGATCCGGCTGTAGGTCTTGTCAGGTGCGGCCCGGTCGGGATCATAATAGAGCTTGTCATCCCAGCGGGAGGCGGGCACTTCCGAAATACTGTATTTGCCCTCCCGGATGTTTTGCCAGAATGAAGGGAGGTCAGGGGCATCCGGCATGACGGCGCCAATGCCTACAATAGCGACTGCTTTATGGTTGGATTTTTTCATTATTCGTGGATTTCAATGTTGATTGACCAGTTGATGCATTTTGCTTCCTGTTTAGCTATACAGGGCCTCGCACACCTTATCCATATCTTCCATCAGGCCGTCCTGGGACTGGTAGATCCTGGTCATGTTTAATTTTTGCGTAAATGCGGCAACCTCTTCATTCGAGATCCCGCCGGTGCCGAGTACCCAGCGCAACCCATCCTGGGCGGTTTTCATGGCCGCTTCCCGGGCAAACACCCTGCTCATGGCAGCCAGCGCATCTGCATCGAAGCGGGTGTCCGCCTTGTCATGCCACGTGCCGGATACCACCCTGTCGGCCTTGCTGGCCATCGAGGCTGCGCATTCGCACCAGGCAATAAACTCGCCGATGCGGAATAGGATATGCTGGTTTCGGGTCAGACGTTTGATTCTGGCCTGTTCGAGCAGGTCTGCGAGTGCATGCAGGGCAATGGCGGCGATATCTGCGCCGACACCCGGGTTCTTGCGGTGCAGTTCTTCCATTTCGGCTGCCCGGTCGTGGTAGTACTGTCCCCGGGATTTCAGGTGAAGCTGCCAGCGGTCACGGCTGATCGTCATTTCCATGATCTCCGAGGTCCCCTCGTAGATGGTGGTGATGCGGACATCGCGCTTGTGCTTCTCGACCATGTATTCTTTCGTAAACCCATAGCCCCCCAATGCCTGGATGCTCGCTTCCGCAGCGGCGTTGCCGGCTTCGGTTGCCATGTATTTGGCGATGGCGCCTTCGGTGTTGAGATTGCCGCCGTCGCCGTCGATCCGGCCGGCCGTCTCTTCGACATAGGAGCGGGCCGCTTCAAGCCTTACGGCATGGGGCACGATGAGCTTGTGGGTGTAGCCCTGTTTTTCGGAGAGCGGCGAACCCTTCTGGATCCGCTTCGTCGAGTAATCGATCGCCTTGTCGAGCGCGCCCCAGCCGCCGCCGAGCCCGAAGGCGGCTACCATCAGGCGGGTGTAGCCAAACACCAGCTGTGCCTGGAAGAGGCCCTTGCCTTCCTCGCCGCCAACGAGGTTTTCTACCGGGACAAATACATCCTCCAGCGCCAGGGGCGCCGTGTTGCTCAGCCGGATGCCGTGCTTGTCTTCCGGCTTGCCATAGGAAAACCCATCCGCCCCTTTTTCGAGCACAAACCAGGTCGGCCCTTTTGGCGCCCGGGCCAGGATGGTGTACACATCTGCATAGCCGCCGTTGCTGATCCACTGCTTGTTGCCATTGAGTTTGTACCCGGTCACTTTCCCTTCCTCCTCCACCGGGGTTGCGGTGGTCCGGAGTGAACCGAGGTCGGAGCCGGCATCGGGTTCCGTGGCGCCGTATGCGAGGAGCAGCCCTTCCACGGCAATGCGTGTCAGCCATTCCTTTTTCTGTTCTTCCGTGGCGCCAAACACGATCGGGTCCGCCCCCAGGAAGGTGGCGAAGATCCCGGTGGCGACACCGAGGTCGATCCTGGCCATTGCCTCGCAGACTCGGTATGAGTCGAATGCGCCGCCGCCCATCCCCTCGAACGCTTCCGGGATAAAGATCAGGTGGAGGCCCAGGCCCTCGCCGCACATCTGGCGGATCTCCTCGATCGGGAACCGGTCCTCATGGTCCAGTTCCAGCAGCCGGGCATCGGTGAAATTTTCCTTAGCAAAGTCATTGATCGCCTCGATCATGAGATCGAGTTCCTCTTTCAAAATTCCTGTTGGCATGATGTGTTTTATTTAGGTCTTTGTTCAGCTTATTCCTGCGCTGGAAAGGAAAGACGTTTCGTGGCAAGCCGATCGCTTCCAGGCAGACCCTTCAAATGGATCCGGGCCCATAAAATTTTGCTATTTGATCCAATTCTTGGATGACCTGTGTTATCGGTGAACCTGATGAAAATCAGTTTCACTGTTTTCGAAAGCATGGATCGTATTGTTCCGGTCCCACTTTCACAGGCATTCTGAAACGTTCAAGTGCATTTCATCACACCAAAATCCCTCCTTTTGGGGGTTTTATAATTATCATCTAAAAATACTTATAAACCGCACATTATCAGTCTTTTATAAACGCCCTTGAAGTCCTTGTGCAACATGTGTCCAGAAGTATGCAACGACAGTCCAGACATGTGTGCCACAATCCAGAGATCCGTAACGACAGTGCAGGACAATGGGCCGGATATCCATGATCTTGGTCCCAGATTTCACGGATACAAAAGTGGATCCGCAACAAGAGAAAAACCTGGTTCATCTGAAAACAAAAAATATTATGACAATACAAATCACCAAAACCATGACGACAATGCATAACACATGCAATTCACGCTTCAAACCATTACTTCAAAAACAAACAATCATGAATACACCATTTTCACTCACCATGAGCGCACTCCTGTTCCTCTCAATCCTGACCATGACAAGTTGTGGAAAAGATTCCGAAATCGTTGAGCCGGCAATTGATCCGATGGAACTCAATTCCCGATCCGATCGGTCCGAAGGGGAAAATTTCGGAATTTATAGTATCGTTGAAACCCGGGTAGAAAAATCAATCGAAAGGCCGCAATTTGATGCATCACAGTTCAAGCTGGAAAAAACTGAAGAAGAGGGAAATACAATCAGCCACTCTTCACCGGCAAAGGTCAAGCAAAGCGGTTCAACGGTGATGGCAAACACTTCAGGGACCGGGTCAGGCTGGTCCGAGGTTTTTGGCCGGGTCATCACGGAATTTCAACTTGAGATCGGGATGGATGATTATACCTCCAAAGGTGAAATCACATTCTCCCTCCTTGACGGCACACTGATGACCTTCACGCTGAGCGGGAACAGTCAACCAGAAGAGATTGACCTTTTCGATGGACCCCACACGGCCCTGATCATGGAAGCTACAACCAGGTCCGTTCCGGAAAGCCACAACGACAAGTCGATCAAGGCAACGGCATACCTGCTTGGCATCGACCAGGTACTGAACGATAAGTCGGGCTCACTTGAAGCAAACCTGTTTATTGTGGGCACCATCGAAACCGAATAGCTTCCCTGCATTGTCCCCACAAAACCAGGAAGCGTTTTTTACATCTTGAGAACAAGTGGATCTGCGAGGCAGATCCACTCCCTGAAAACAAAATGAACAACCCGCGTGCGCTTGCCTTGCCGTGTTCCTGCGGCAAGGCAAGTGTCCCATTTACGCGGGCACGCCTTATCGGCGGGTACTTTCCAAAAAAAAGTATGCATATCCTTTGTGCTCATCAAAAACACGATTGGTCAAGCAGGAAACGACCACCCGGATTGGCTTCTTTTCGGGTCATCGGGACGCGGCCATTCTTTCCACATATTCCGAGGGCGACATGCCGACCTCCTTTTTAAAGATCCGGGAGAAGTAGTTGGGATCAGAAAACCCTACATCATATGCAACCTCGGAAACATTCAGGTTTGGATCGGGCAACAGCTCTTTCGCTTTCCGGATGCGTGCCTGGCGGATCGTCATCGTCGCAGACAGGCCGCTCAATGCACTCAGCTTCCGGTGTAGCTGTGTGCGGCTTACTCCCATCAGGTCGCTCAGGAGTTCGACACTGAAAGCCGGGTTCTGAAGGTGTTCATCGATGGTATCCATCAGTTTCACCATAAAGGCATCCTCGATCTGCAGGCCGGCATCTTTGGTGGGCGAAAACTCCATCGAGGCATACCGGTCCTTGAGTGCCTTGCGCGATTTGAGCAGGTTTTCCATCTGCACAAGCAGTTCTTCCTTCCGGAACGGTTTGGCGATGTAGGCATCCGCACCGCGTTTCAGGCCATCGATCCTCGACTGCACCTCTGAAAGGGCGGTCAGGAGGATGATGGGGATATGGCTCGTCCTCGGATCATTCTTGAGCGTATCGCAAAGGGTAAATCCGTCCGCATGGGGCATCATCACATCGCTGATCAGGATATCGGGCACCAGCTCAATGGCTTTCTCGATGCCTTCCCGGCCATCCCTGGCGACATGCACCTTGTAAAACGGGTCAATACAGGCCTTGATCAGGTGCACAACGTCCTCATTGTCTTCGACAACCAGGGCAACGGATTGGTCATCACCTGCAGGGATTTCTTCAGTCCCGGTTGAATTTGTCGTCCGCACTTCTGATCCCATCAGGGCCAGTTTTGCCTGCAGCCCTTTCATCGAGCGCATATCGCTTTTCTCCGCATTGCGTGTCACAGGCAGGATCACCTCAAAAGTGCTTCCCCTGTCCGGAGTGCTGTCCAGCCGGATCTCCCCACCCATCAGGTCCGCGAGCTCCTTGCAGAGGGAAAGCCCGATGCCGGTCCCTTCCCCGGTGCGTGTGGTCCCCTGGTCGACCTGGAAAAACCGCTCAAATATCGTATTCTGCATCTCCGGCGGGATACCGATCCCCGAATCCTGCACCATGATGGAAACGCCCGTGATTACTCCATCCTCTTTTTTGGGAACTAACTGCAAGCTGACCAACCCGCCTTCCGGTGTGAACTTGATTGCGTTGGACAGCAGATTGGACACAATGCGCAGCACCTTTTCGGGATCAAAATCCATCTCGAGTTTTTCCGTGTCGCTGAAAAACCGAAACTCCAGGCCTTTTCTTTCTGCGATCGAGCGAAAAGACCCGGAGACGGACCGCAAGTAGTGGACGATATCTGCGCATACGGGTTGCAACTGCAGTTTACCCGACTGGAGCTTGCGCAGTTCCAGGAGTTGATTGACGAGGTTGAGGAGCTGGTCGGCATTTGCGCGGATCAGCTTTTTGGCCTGGTGGTGCCCGTCGATCATTTCCGTCATTCCCGAGATCACCGTCAGCGGGGTCCTGAATTCATGGGTAATATTGGTATAGACGCGTGTTTTTATCTCATCCAGCTCCCGCAGCTTTTCCGCCTGCACTTTGAGCTGCTCCTGGGCGGCCTCCAGATTTTCGATGGATGCATTCAGCTCCATGGTGCGGGCATTTACCTCCTCTTCCAGCCGGATATTCTGCTTCTTCAGGATCTCCTCTTTCTCCCGGGTGACCCTGACAAGCTCATTTGCCTTGTTGCGCCTGCTTTCGAGGGTTTCCCGCAGCCAGAAGGCGACATAGAGCAACAAGGACAATGAAAACAGGTAACCGATTCCAAGTCCGAAAATCAAATTGGAAACAAGATGCAGAGCCTTTGTAGAAACAATCCCAAGCCCGTGGAATATTTCCATGGTAACCGAAAAGGCCCAGCCGACCACAAAGATCAGCAGGGATGCACCGATGATGATCCACCTGGCACCTTTGATCGAGCGCCAGTGACGGAAAATCAAATACAAACTGATGGCCGCAGATGAGAATACCGCGAAAACCGGTATCATGAAAGCATAGGCATCTAACTTCAAAGCCGACAAGATCAGGAAAGCGGGTAAAAATATCCCAACGGACAAAAAAAGGTACCCTTTCGCCCACCTGGGAGGTGTACTCAGGATCAGGGAAGAAAAGAGCAACGGAGCTGTTCCCGTCAGTCCCGCTTTCGCCAGATTGTCCAGGAGGAATGCCAGCCCGGGCCAGTCCCGGTTCAGGTAGGCGGAGCTCAACTCAATCAAATCAAACCATGAGATCATGGCCAGGACTGCCAATAAAGTCTGAAAGACGGCGATATATAGCAGGTGGTTTTCCCTGCGCACAAGGATCCATGTCAGCCAAAACAAAAGCGCGAGCAGAAATGAAAAAAGGAATTCTACCTGGGCCTGCTCTTTCCGCGGCTGGTACTGCAACTGGTAGTTTGCAACCCTTTGGGCTGTATTGAATGCCAGGAAACTGTTCCATGACAGTAAGCTGGAATTGCGGAAAGTTCGGGTCAGGGGACCTGTCTGATCGTGGAAATGAACGGCAAGGGTATATGCCCGGCCTTCTTCAAGCGACAGGTATTGAAACTGTCCGATGTTCATGCGAAACGGGGTCGTATCACTCCCGATCCTGCCGAATGCAATGACCTGCTCGCCGTCAAGGAATATTTCCTGTGCGGCAGTATTGTAGCTACTCAGGAAATAGGGGTGGTCGGGGAAGCCTTCTGCAAATTTGAACCTGAAGCGGAACCATGCATCGAACCGTCCGTCTTCGCCCGTGGACAAACCGGCCACCAGGGCAGAATCAGGGTAGATCCAGTCACTGTCATCCAGGTCCGGGTCCGCCCATTTTGGGTCGTGGCCTTCCCTGAATTTCCACTGGTCGATGGGTGGAAGTCGCAGGATGCCGTTTTCTGATACATCCGAAGGTTCCAGGATAAAAACCGAATCCTGTCCCTGGCCGTGAAAGCCAATACATGTGCACGTGACAAGGAAGCACAACCGGATGATGAGCGGCCACCTTTTCATAAAATGTGCAATTGATGCCTAATCCATCCTGGCATTTCAAGTGCTTTCTCCTGCTGGACGCCTTCACTGTCGAAGGTATTGTTGAATTCGCCGGCCGGCCGGCCTGTTATTATCCCGGAAAACATGCTGGGGCTCGCCAGGGAGTGTGCATGCATTCGGCCAGCGATGGCCAATACCCGGGACCGGGTCCGGTTTGCATGTGCATTCGTCAATTTTGGTCGCATGGAATCCTGGTGTAACAACATAGTGATTGAAGGTTTTGTCGGGATTTCGGCAATCCCAAAATAGTAAAAAAACCAAAGAGGAAAGAGCAGCCCCTGCAGATTCAATCGGAAAGTATGGGTACAAGAATGGTGGATCAGATATTTCCTGATCGGGCATTCGTTTTTCACTTGTCCCATGGCGCTTAAGGAAATGATGGCACTTTAAGGTCTGCATACCACTCAGTAATCTGGAAGGGTCAAAGCCGATGAAGATTTCGTTCCTGGAGAGGATTGAAGGTTTTCCTGTTGCTGGACCAAGATCACGGCGTGCACCAGAAACCCTGCCTGTATCAAAAGTGAAATTTGATCCGCAGTTATAAGATACTGCAACCGCACACTTGTGGGCACCTCAGGTCAGTCAACAACAACATGTACTTCTGTCGGGGCTTCATAGTCAATT
>JARQTN010000231.1:85602-97208 GCA_029976695.1 Lewinellaceae bacterium | reverse complement strand
TTACCCAGATGTAAAATGCAGGATTCAGGATATTGCCACCATTGGTATAATCGAATGAGGCAAGCACATCCCCTGAAGATGCTACAAGAGCACCATCAAATGTCCAGGAAGTATGACCACCATCTGGACCGGTGCTTCCGAGGCATGACGTACCAACAAATGGAGGTAAGGTGATATCTTCTTTGTAAAATTCAAAGTCAAGGTGCCTGTCACCATTAGCTGCGGCAGTTGACACGAAACCAAAGAAGATGAGTGAATCACAGCTGCACCTCCGCAGGTGACCACCGTAATCAATGATATCATCCTTTGCGTTCGGGCTACCTGGTGAACACTGCCATGTGCCCGGGTTGTCCCCGTTCTTGTTACTCCCTGTCGGAAATGCGGTTGCGTCCACTTCCCCCTGGAGCCCGTGGTTGTCACGTCCGAGCACCATGGCAAGCCATATATTCCCCTCAGGGCCGACCCATCCACTCGGATGTTTCATCAGGTCAGATTGGAAAGCAATATTGTCCGTGACGGGCCATGCTGAAGGAGGAGGCAAAGTAGGAGAAGACAAGTCAACGATTCCTTCTCCTGGTGTTGGATCTCCTCCAAATTCTTCCGGATCAAACCAGTCATCAGTAATTAATGCATTGGGTGGCGGGTTTTGTACAAATTCGCAAACCCCGGCGCAGAGTTCTCCGTCCACACCAAAGTTTGCTTTTGTACATCCCATGATTTGGGCGTTCAGGCTTTGTGTGAGCATGATGCATAAGAAGAGGAGGAGCCAAAAACCTCCCTGCTGCTGCATGGTTTTTATCCTACTCATGTTGAAAAATTTTGAGGTGAAAAAACAGTTCCCATCGGGCAATAGATGCGTATAAAAGTCCCAAGTGCTTTGTCCAAACTGATATACCCCTAGTAATGTAGAATAAGACCGATTAGCGGCTTTCTATAATGAATGATGCGTATGCAACAGTTTATGCAATAATGCTACTTTGCCGACTTGTCTCCAGGGAAAAACAAGATGAAATTTATACCCGGGGGACCGGCATAAATGAACATCCAGATGAATTATGATAAAGTTACGATCAGAATGGCCCCTTGTCAACAGGGAAGGAAAAATAATATGAAAATCAGTTCATATCATGATTTGTGTCAAAACAGCTGCCTGAAATCCACTTTCTGCTCCACGATTTCCCTGATCCGTGAAATCGGGATGCGCTCCTGGGCAAGGGTATCCCTGTCCCGAATGGTCACCGTGTCATCCTTCAGGGTATCAAAATCAATCGTGATACAATAAGGCGTCCCGATCGCATCCTGTCTCCGGTACCTTCTGCCGATGGCATCCTTTTCGTCGTACTGGCAGTTGAAAGCGAACTTGACATCGTCAAAGATCGTCCGCGCTTTCTCAGTAAGTTCGGGCTTGTTCCTGAGCAGTGGCAGGATCGCACATTTGACCGGTGCGATGGCCGGGTGGAGCTTCAGGACGGTGCGTTCGGCTTCATTGCCTTCCGCATCCGGGACCATTTCCTCGGTGTACGCGTTTGACAAAACAGCGAGGAACATCCGGTCCAGGCCGATGGATGTCTCCACGACATAGGGGACATAATTCTCGTTGATCTCCGGGTCAAAGTACTGCAGCTTTTTGCCGCTGAGTTCCTGGTGTGCGCCCAGGTCGAAATCCGTGCGTGAATGGATGCCTTCAAGTTCCTTGAAGCCGAAGGGAAACTGGAACTGGATATCGACAGCCGCGTTGGCATAGTGTGCGAGGTTATCATGATCGTGGAAACGGAGACTGTCAGCTGAAGATCCGATGGCCCTGTGCCATTTCATGCGCATTTCCTTCCAGTAGTTGTACCATTCCATTTCAGTGCCGGGGCGGACGAAAAACTGCATTTCCATCTGTTCGAATTCCCGCATCCGGAAGATGAACTGCCGAGCGATGATCTCGTTGCGGAAGGCCTTTCCGATCTGGGCGATCCCGAAGGGGAGCTTCTGCCGTGTAGTCTTCTGCACATTGAGGAAGTTGACGAAGATCCCCTGGGCCGTTTCCGGGCGCAGGTAGAGTTTTCCTTCCTCGCCGGCGATATTCCCCAGCTGGGTGCTGAACATCAGGTTGAACTGGCGCACCTCGGTCCAGTTGCGCGAGCCGCTGACAGGGTCTGCGATCTCCAGTTCCTCGATCAGGAGTTTGATATCCTCGAGGTCGTTCTGTTTGAGGTTGTGCGCCAGCCGTTTCGAGATATCCTCCATCTGCTTCAGGTAGCGCATGACCCTGGGATTGGTCGTACGGTATTGCTCCTCGTCAAAATCGTCGCCAAAGCGCTTGCGCGCCTTCGCGATCTCCTTCTCCGCTTTAGCTTCGATCTTCGCGATATAGTCTTCAATCAGGACATCGGCCCTGTACCGTTTCTTTGAGTCCTTATTGTCGATGAGCGGATCGTTGAATGCATCCACGTGCCCGGACGCTTTCCAGGTATCCGGGTGCATCAGGATGGCAGCGTCGATCCCGACGATATTCTCGTGGTTGTGCACCATGGCCTTCCACCAGTAGTCCTTGATGTTGTTTTTCAGTTCGACGCCATAGGGTCCGTAATCGTATACGCCACCCAGTCCGTCGTAGATCTCGCTGGACTGGAAGATGAAGCCGTATTCTTTTGAATGGGAGACGATATTTTTAAAGAGGTCGCTCATGGTTTTCGCTTTTTTGACAGGACGCAAAGGTAATTGAATTGTTGCTGATTGGGAGGGGGTAATGAGAAATTAGGAGAGAGGAATGAGGAATTAAATTACGAATGGTCAATTACGAATTACGGAAGATGTACATTGAATTACGAGTGGTTAATTACGGATTAATTAAGAAAGTACAAGAAACAAAAGGACAATTACGGAAGTACCAAATAAGGTCCAGTTATCAATGATCAATTTCCAAAAAACCTCAAAATCAGAAGTCTCAATGGACAGGCAAAGATCATTTCGTTTTACGGTACCGAATTTTACTCCAACTTGTATGGATGGACTTCGTTATTCGCATTCATTGTGCAGCATGCGCCACTGATCTGCTTCTTGAGGATGACGCTTATCTGATGATCGTGGATTTTTGCACTGACCGGTAGATCATGGGTTTATCGATAATGGTTCCGGCTGGAGGTTCCTGGAAAGTGTGTCCAAGAAAAAAGGCGCGATAGCCAATGGGCATAAATTGGTCGGCTTGCTGGATACTCGTATATGGAAGTGAGGATGTCCCGGTCGTATTACCTGAGCCGGGGTGGATATATCGCGTGTTTGAAGTATAATCCTTGAGATACAGCCCTCCAGCCCCATAAATGTAGTCAGTTCCGGTATCTCCCCAATCCTTGAATAGAATGGCCTTCCTGAGTAATATTAACCGGATTGCATCAGCAGAGTAATACGGGTGTGCCGACCAAAGCGCTGCTGCTGCTCCAGCAGCATTCGGTGCCGAACAACTTGTTCCGAAAAAACTTCCATTGTACCCGAAAGTCGTTGATCCTCCTACTGCGCATATATCAGGTGCCTGGTTTCCATTATTTGTCGGACCGTGACTGCTAGAGGTTGCGATTGGAGTTGAGCCGATTGAATCTGTGTAATCATTCAGTCCAACCTGGCCAACTGAAATGCAATTTGGAACTGTTGTGTTTGCAGGGCATTCGATTGAACTCTCACTAACCTTGTGTTGTAATGAATTGGGATGAACAAATAGTTCAAATTCAGGCGAATTTTCCGTGACCGCCCTTACAACGATCTTGACGGTAATCGAAAAATTATTTGGATTGGTATAAGTCAGATATTCAAAATCGTTGGTTTCCTCGCTTGAGGTCAGGATGACAGTTCCAGTGCTGTCATATAAAAATAAATCATAGTGGTCTGAAGTTTCCGGAGAATCCCATTGCATCCAGGCCCTGATCTGATCCCTGTTAAAGGAAGCTCCTTGAGGCTGAAGTACATAATCATTCGTTTCATCAAATGATTCATTTTCTTTGTTCCATTCATGAACCATGTCTTGATCAGTGGATTTAAATACTCCCTGCCAGTGCTTTTGAGCCTCGTTACCAGCAGATACAAACACGAGCATCCCGTTATTCGTTGCATTGATGACAGACTGGCATTGTGGCCCCGAATTATCGTCCCATCCAGTGTTGTGCGGTCCGAGTGATATAGAAAGGATATCCACATTATTCGCGATTGCATGGCTTATGGCATTACCCCAATGTGTTCCGTTACCACTATTGATATGATATAAGTAGAACGATGCTCCGGGGGCATTGTCAAACGCGACCTCTGCACAAGCTGTCCCATGAGGATTTCCCCCGCCAGTATCCATATTGTCTCCAGTATAGTCAACGGTATCAATATTAGAAGGAACGTGACCAAGGGTGATTGCACTAAGGAGTGAGTCAAATCCTGAATCCAGGATCCCGATTTTTATTCCGTTTCCATCCCTGCCGGCATCGATATAGCTTTGTGTATTCTGTAAACCAGGGCCTTCATTGTTTAAAGGTTCTTCAATTACCGGGGATAAAAAATATCCTTCATGCAAACGATCCATAAGTACCGCGACCTGATCAGGCTCCATGTAACAATCTGACCTGTTTTGCCAGCTGGAATGCACTTCCAGGCCAATTTGTCTTGCGATAATTTCCGGGTTCTCATTACCATTCCTATTGATGAGCTCAACATTTATCTTACCATCATTTCGCATAACCAATCCCATTTCAGTAATCTTCTTTTGCACAGATAGACGATCATTGACCCTTGCGAAATCATGTATTCTGACCAGCTTTTGGGAAACAGTTGGATACTGCTCAATCTTTTCAGATGTTAAACTTATTTGCTGACTGCTCAGATCGATTACAATCAGTAGGAGAATGAACTGAATTGACAGTATTTTCATTTTATCGGATTATGGACTTAGTCGTTTAATATTGGATATTTAAACAAGGAAAGCATTTGCAATTCTTACTGCAGGTGCACAAGGGCCAGTACATATCCATTTTCATCTGCCCGGGTCAGGGCCTTGCCGACAATTGCACCCCTTGCTGCATCCCAGTCTGTTACCCTCATGGCCTTGCCGTCATCTGCGGTCGTTAAAAAGTCCCCGGGTTCGACCGGTCCGTTTGATTCATCCACCCTGACGTACACACGGCCGGCAATTGCGACCGGGACATTCCCGAACGCGATGCTTCCCTGCTGTCCCATCATCATGCCCGGTTTGATGCCGTTTGCACCGCTGACGACACCGACCACTTTCTTGTCATAGGCTGCTCCTGCGGGCAGTACCATTCCCGGATTGTCCGGGTCGATACATACCACAGAGCCCGGTGTTATCGATTTATCTTTTGAATCGAAGTATTCTGCAAGGTCAGAGCCGCCCTTGATCTCAAGCTCGTCTGTAATGACTCTTCCTGTTCCGGTATTGTTATAATCCCCATGGATCTCCACGGTTGACGCTTCGAGATGATTTTTCACATAGATGCTTGCGCCGCGTCCCGGGTAATTTTCTGCTTTCAGGAAAAGATTCAGGACCCCTGCCTGATTGGACATCCTGATTTCACTTCCTGTCGTTGTTGTCCCTTTCGCCCGCATGGAAAGCGTAGTGATTCCAGCATTCGACCTCATTTGTATGCGTGGGGATGCATTGATGGCATTGGGTTGAAGGAAAATCTGGTCCGCACCTGACCATCCCACATTCAGGGACCCATCAACCTTTGTCAGGCCTTCAAAGAATGCAGCAGTTGCCTCAGGGTCATTTGCCTTGCCGTACACACCATAACTACCTACGCCATTTGCCAACCCGTAAACACCATATTTTGGTCCCGTACCGGTGCCATTCACGATCCCATACACGCCATAAATCGATGAACTGGTGCCGTTTGCTGTACCCCATCCGTAGACACCGTATACTGGAGAGTTGTTCCCGTCCGGGGGAGATGCCTGGCCATGCACGGCATACCTCGTACCAGCCCCCGAAGATCCAAGAACCTTTGCCTGTAAACCATAAGACGCAAGGCTTCCCGTATAGGTACTCTCAAAGTAACCCGCGATTGGATTCATATTTCCGCTTCTCGTGTACATCCGGCTAAAAAACTGTGACGTAATGCCGATGCCAAGATTGCCACCATCATAAAAAATTCCGGCCGGAGTTGAATTTTGTGACCATAACCCCGTTCCACCGAAGGTTTCCCAGGCTGTCCCGTTGTGGATGTACGGTTTGGCATTTGTGTTATCGTACACAAGCAGTCCGGCAGCAGGAGATGAAATATTATTTCTCTGGGTGGTCGTCATCCGTGGCAAGAGCACGCCACCGGAAGTAGACTGTATGTCAAGGATGGCAGAATTGTGCGGCACTTCGGTCCCGATTGCGATTTTACCGTCGTTGTAGACACTCATGCGCTCTCCACCAACATAAAGCCTCCAGGAGGAAGTGCCTGCATCGTAATAGTGCCATGCAGAAACTCCTCCGCTAAGTGAATATCCATAAAAGGGTTTTCCCGTAGCTGAATCGTTGGACCTGATATACATTCCTCCATAACCTGTTGGATTAAGTGTCTGTATGGTGATGTCAGATGAACCAACAGTCGAAAGTGTATTGATCCCCATCTTCCCGTTGGGGAATATATTCAGTCTGCCAAGACCACTTGTGCCCAGGGTCAGGAACCTGGGCTCCAACTGCATGATCTGGGCGTCACCTAGCGCATTCATCAGGACCTGGAGCCCATCGTTGATTGATGTGCCGGTCGAGGAATTCGTAATCCCCAGAGCTGTATACTGTGTTTCGGAATTTTGATGCAAGTGCAATCTTGCATTTGGGCTTGTAATTCCGATGCCAACATTTTGTTGTGCAATTGAATTGTTGATTGACAGCATGCCCACCAGGAAATAGAAAATCAAATGGATTTTTCGCATCATATTCGGGTTTCGGAATTTTTAGATTATACTCTGATTTCAGTATGATTAAATTTTGAGTGAATTGCTATTGATCATGGTTCTCAGACAGAAGTAAACGCTACATTTACATCATCGGTAACGCTATACTGGTGCTTTGATCCCTTTGTTCACCTGGCAGTTCCGCCTGGTTGCTCATCAAGCAATCATAATTAAGTCTTAGGCGATTCGGAACTAAAATACACGGGTCACCCGATCCTTCCAACCACCATTTTGCCGTTGACCGATTTGGCAAATAAATGGTTCAATTGAGTTGATGAATGGAAATAGATGCCATTATCATATTTTGATTCTGAGGCGGGAGTCCGTTTATGCGCAGTCTATGTTCCTGTCGCAGGAGTCTTTCGTTTTTGCTGAAGCGCAAGGCCCCGGCTTATTCCCGCGTTTCTAATGCTTAGGCGATTTCAATCACGGACCGGTATTGTGATTGAGACGAGTGTGCCTGACGGAAGCCCTTGCTGGTCAAACAAATCATTGATTTGCAGCGTTGCATCGGATCCATAGATCTCCCGAAGCAGTGAAAGTCGGTCTTCAGTGATTTTCATCCCTAACGATTCTGCCTTGCTTGAACTGCGGGTATGCAATTCAGCGGCTTTTTTCCGGCCGATCCCATTGTCTTTGATCCGGATCCGGATCCTGTCTGCATATCGGTCAATTTCGATATCAATCATCCCCTTTCCGTCCAGTTTATGCATTAAGCCATGCCAGATGGCATTTTCGACAAATGGCTGCATCAGCAAGGGGGGGACTTCGACAAAGTCTTCGTTTACATTTTCGCCGATTTGAATCCGAAAATCGAACTTGTCTTCAAAGCGCATCCGCTCGAGTTCGAGATATAGCCTGAGCGCTGCAATATCGTCCTGAAGCCGCACCATCTTTTCTCTTGAATTGTTCAGTACGCTGCGCAGCAGCTGGCTGAACCGCGTGAGGTAAAGCGCCGCTTTCTGGGTCTGATTCTGTCCGATGAGGGATTTGACAGAATTCAGGCTGTTGAAAAGAAAATGAGGGTTCATCTGGGCATGCAAAGCCTTCAATTCTATTTCGGCAAGTTTTTTATTGAATTCAGCCTTGATTGCTTCCTGTTTTTTTATTTGGTTGATCCTGTACCAGTTGATGCTCCAGAACAGACCAAACGTGAAGAGGGAAATAAGCGCATAAAACCACCATGTCTGCCAGAAAGGAGGGCGTATCCTGAATTCAAGCAGTTTTTTTTCGTCTGACCAGACCAGATCTGCATTTGCCGCTTTTGCAAATAAAGTGTAGACCCCGGGATCAAGGTCAGGGAGTGAGATGAACCGCTTGTTCCCCATTTCGACCCAGCGTTTGTTCAGGTTTTCAATGAAGTACGCATATTGGTTGTTTTTGGGTGCCGTGAGATGGAGCCCGAGCAATTCTATTTCTAGAAAATTCTGATTGTATGGTAGAGTGATGTACTCCAGATCCAGCATTTGTTCTGAATTCAGATATGGAGTATCATTCACAACCAGGTTGCTTATATAGAGATCAGGAGGCACTTCATTGATGCCAATTTCATCCGGGTTAAAGTAATCAATGCCATGGTCACCAGAAAAGTAGAGGATCCCTTCAGGGTCCATATATGCTGCTCGCAGGGCATACAATGAATTGATCAATCCGTCCGACTGGTTATAATGATTCTCTATACCCAGAACTGGATCCAGTTTTGTTATCCCCATATTCGTGCCCATCCATATCTTCCCATTCTTATCTTCAAGAATGGATGAGATATGTTCATTGACAAGTCCGTCAGTACTCCTGTAATTTCTGACAAGACCTTCCTTTAATCGGATTTTATTGAGGCCTTTTTTTGTGCCTATCCAAACTGTATGATCAGCACCTGTCTCAATATCCAGCACATCATCACTTGTCAGTTTACGGCTTTGCTCATTGCTATGCACATGAAAGTGCTGTACATCAAGTGTTGCCTCATTAAAGCAGAATGCCCCGTACCCCGCTGTGCCCACCCAAATGTTTCCCGATGAATCTGCATCAATTACCATCGCATTTCTGATCACCGACAATGGGGTATTCTCATGACGTGTATGACTTCCGGTTTTCGGGTCAAATTCCAGAAGCGACCCCTGGTTTGGACTTACCCAGATATGGCCACTTTTGCCAATGACCATATCCCGGATCGGCCCCCCAAGGTCAAAGGCATATTCAAGCCATGAATCATCCTTTTCCTTCCACGAAATGAGGTTTCTGGTGGTTGCAATCCAGAGCTCGTGCTGGTTTACAGGAAGCATTGTATTAATTCGAATGATCCGTGTACTGTCCTTGCCTGGAAAGCGCAGATCATGGGGTATCTGATCAGGCCAATATGTTTCCGTTTCACCGGTATGCTTGTTCCAGCGGTATGGTTTAGTTCCGCAGTACCAGATATAATTTCGGGTTGCCGCTACCGAAATGGTCAGAAAACCGTCCCCGGGGATCGAGTGGAATTTTTTCCTGGACATTGGCATTTTGTGGATATTCCCACCAGCTGACCAGATATTTCCATATGTATCTGTATACAGGTCCTTCGGGAAATAGTCGGCATAACCATGGATCTTGTTTTGGACAGGATTGAAAAAAGTGAGATGCTCCTGGTTGAACAAATATGAATAAAACCCTTTACCCTGGGCACCAATCCACAATTCATTCCCATCGTTGGAAAAAGTAATTCGCAAGGATCTCGATAGATCCCGGTCAAAGTCCGTAAATGGATAAAAATTCCTTTCGGCAAAGTCCCAGGTGTACAACATGTACGGACTATACTTCGAAGCGATCCAAATCTTGTGTTTTGGCCCGAGTTGTATATCCGATACCTGGCCTTTGGGAATTCCTTCAGTATTCTTCCAGTTGGAGAATGTATGCGTGGAGGGATTGAAAATGTTGACACCATTTGCTGTTCCCAGAAGTACACGTTCATTTTTTGTAATATAAATCCTGAGAATATACCTGCTGGATACGGAACGTGTGTCATCCGGTACGGGTACATAATTTTGAATTGAAAAGGAATCTCTCCGCTCCTTCAGGGTGAATAGCCCTTGATTTGTTCCCACGTAAAGTATCCCTTGCGGATCCTGCTGGATATCCAGGACAGATAGCGATTGATCTTCATTTTCGCTATGAGCCAGGGGCTGGTGGTGAAATGTTTGATCAGCCCTGTTGAAAGAGTATAAGCCCCGGTTGCTGACCCCAATCCACATTCTTTTCTGCTCATCTTCATAAATTGTCTGGACAGTGCCTCCTGGCAGGGAGCCTGAATCTTCTGGTTGGTTTGTATATAATGTGAATCGATAGCCATCATATTTGATCAACCCTTCAGTGGTGCCAATCCAGAGAAAGCCATACTTATCCTGGAATATTTCCTCTGCTGGTGGTATCGGAAATGCGTCATTCAGGCGCTCAAACTTCTGGCCCTGGCTACTGAAAAAGCAAAGGAATGTCAAATAGAAGATGCAGAACGAAACTTGCTTCGTCATTTTAGAACATGTTCAGCAGTTTCTCTTTCTTGCTCCGTGATACCTTTACAGTATCCCCGTTTTCCATCGTGATCATGCCCCCGTCAGATTTTGAGTATTTGCGGACGTAGTGCAGGTTGATGATATATGAGTTATGCACTCGGAAGAAATGGAAATCACAGAGGGCCTCCTCCAGCCATCGGAGGGTCTTGCTGATCAGGAGTTTCCCGCCCTCCTTGAAAAAGACATTGCTGTACGCCCCATCAGACTGGCAGTAGAGAATGTCATCCAGGTTTATGAATTCCAGTCCATCGATTGTCGGCAGTGCTATCTTTTGGACACTGTTGTTCTCAATATCCTTGATTTGCTGGATAAGAAAATCCATCTGTTTTTGCGCTTCTCCTTTAGCACTGACTTTTTTTACCTTGTTCACCGCTTTCTTCAACTCATCCGGGTCTACGGGCTTGAGCAAATAGTCCATGGCACTGATCCTGAATGCCCGCAAGGCATATTTGTCATAGGCGGTTGTAAAGATGACTTCAAAGTCGATATCCGGCACCATTTCCAGCAAGTCAAAACCATTGATGAAAGGCATGTCTATATCCAGGAAGAGCAAGTCTGGCTTGTGCCGGTGGATCGCCTTGATGCCTTCTTTTCCTGAAGTGCACCTTTCCAGCACCTCTACATCCGGGCAATGGTTATTGATCTCAAACTCCAGGGAGTCGATGCAGGCTTTTTCGTCATCAATGATGAGGGCTCTGATCATATGGTTTCCTTCAAGTCGGTCCAATTCTGCTCATATTCACTTGATTTGGGCAATCTAACGAAATCATGGCGATTACGCAAAGCCCGTTGACTGGATGGTCGTTTTGAATTTGTGGATGGCCAGCTTTAGAATTCGCTGGTAAAGTGGAACCGGACATCCGGGAAATTTTCCTGGGCCATTTTCAGCATCCAGGCGGACTCGGCCAAGAAGACGAGTTTGCCATCCTTGTCATAGGCCATGTCCTTGCGTTTTCGCTTGGCGAATTCAATGAGCTTGAGTTCGTCCTCCGCCGATACCCAGCAAGCCTTGTGGATGCTGAGCGGCTCGTAGTCCGCAGGTGCCCCGTATTCATGCTCAAGGCGGTATTTGATCACATCAAACTGGAGTGCGCCAACCGTGCCAATGATCTGGTCATTGGAAAGTTCCTTGAT
>JARQTN010000231.1:73909-85502 GCA_029976695.1 Lewinellaceae bacterium | reverse complement strand
CGCGGGTCGATATTCGCATGGATCTTGAACACAAAGCCCGAAAAGTCTTCCTCAGTGGGTTCGATCTTCCGCTCTTCCGTTTCACGCGGCAGCGGGGTAGGGGCAATGTCGACAAAACAGTCCAGGAGCTCACGGACGCCGAAATTGTTGATCGCACTCCCGAAAAAGACCGGGGAAACCTCGCCGGAGAGGTATTCCGCCTTTTTAAAATCAGGATAGACGGTCCGGATCATCTCGACTTCCTCCCTGAGTTCTTCTGCGGCGGCTTCTCCCACATGCTTTTCCAGCATTTCCGAACCGAGGTCCGTGATCTCGACTTTTTCGTCATGCACATCCTGCTTGCCATGCGGCCTGAACAGGACCAGTTTTTTTTCATACAGGCTGTACACACCCTGGAAACGCTGTCCCATCCCGATCGGCCAGCTCAACGGGGTGACGGGCAGGTTGAGTTTTTGCTCGATCTCGTCCAGGAGGTCAAACCCGTCCTTTCCTTCACGGTCCAGTTTGTTGATAAACACGATGATCGGCGTGTTACGCATCCGGCAGACTTCCACCAGTCGTTCAGTCTGTTCCTCCACACCTTTCGCTACGTCTATCACCACGATCACGCTATCCACGGCCGTCAGCGTCCGGAAGGTATCCTCGGCAAAATCCTTGTGGCCCGGGGTGTCGAGGATATTGATTTTCAGCCCGCGGTAGGGGAAAGCCATGACCGATGTGGCCACGGAGATGCCCCGCTGGCGTTCGATCTCCATAAAGTCGGAAGTCGCATGCTTCTTGATCTTGTTGGATTTTACCGCCCCGGCGACCTGGATCGCACCACCAAAAAGCAACAGCTTTTCTGTCAGTGTCGTCTTTCCCGCATCAGGGTGGCTGATGATCCCGAAGGTCCGCCTTTTCTGGATTTCTTTCTGAATGCTCATCTGTACCGGGCAATTGGCTGGCAAAAATAAGTTTTTCACACTACAACTGAATGTGGATTAAAGCTATCTTTGGTGCTCCCGTTATGCTCAAACAGATTTCCAAACACCGCAAATGATTGAACTCGCAGGCATATTGATCCTTGGCATTTTTGCCCAATGGCTCTCCTGGCGGATGCGCATCCCGGCCATCCTGCCTTTGATCCTGATCGGGTTGATTGTTGGTCCCTTGTCTACCTTGTGGACAGCTGACGGAATAAAACTGATCCAGCCGATGTACAATGGCGAACGGGGCTTTTTCCCTGGGCAGTCCCTGTTCTGGTTTGATTCCCTGGCGATCGGCGTCATCCTCTTCGAGGGGGGATTGACATTGAAGCGCAAGGAGCTGAGGGGCGTCGGCCCCGTCATCCTGAGGTTGATCTCCATCGGCACCATCGTGACATTTATCGGTGCTGGGCTGGCCTGCAGGTACCTGCTCGACCTGAGCTGGTCGTTGTCCTTCCTGTTCGGGGCGCTGATCATCGTGACAGGCCCGACTGTGATCGCTCCGATCCTGAGGAATGTCCCCTTGTCCCGAAATATTTCCACTGTCCTGAAGTGGGAAGGGATCCTGATCGACCCGATCGGCGCTTTGGTGGCGGTGCTTGTGTTTGAATTTATCATCTCCGGCGGCACAGAAGGACCCAATGTGACGGCCCATGCCCTGCAGCAGTTTCTTGTCATCGTCCTTTCAGGGTTTGCACTTGGTGTGGCTGGCGGATATGCCCTGTACAAATTGATCGTCCATGAACTCATCCCGAAATACCTGTTGAGTGTGTTTACACTAGCATGGGTGCTTGGTTTTTTTGTGCTTTCAGATTTTATCGCCCATGAATCAGGGTTGCTTACGGTTGTCGTCATGGGGATCGTCATGGGCAACCTCGATATCCCACGGTTTAAGGAGATCCTTTCTTTCAAGGAGTCCCTGAGCGTTATGCTGATCTCTATCCTGTTTATCCTCCTGGCGGCGAATATTGACCTGGCGGATCTCCAGATCCTTTCAAACTGGCGGGTCTACGTCTTGTTTGCCATTGTCATTGTATTGTTGAGGCCGCTTGGTGTTTTCCTGAGTACGGCAAGCTCGAATCTCGCCACCCGGGAAAAGATGTATCTGAGTACGATCGCACCAAGAGGGATCGTGGCCGCCGGGGTTGCCTCGCTCTTCGGCATCGCCCTTGAAAATGAACAGGTGACAGATGCAAACCTGCTGACACCCCTGGTATTCTTCATCGTACTTGGCACCGTGGTGCTCACGTCCATTAGTGCCCGCTCCCTGGCGAAACTGCTGGGTGTCACACTTGAGGCATCACATGGAGTCCTGTTTATCGGTGCAAATCATGCCGCGAGACTGATCGCAAAGTACCTGCAGGAAAATGGAAGGCATGTCGTGCTTGTTGATTCGAACAGGGCCAACGTCGAAGAAGCGACCAGGATGGATATGGAGGCTTTCCAGGCGAATATATTCCAGGAAGAGCTGGAAGATGAGTTTGACCTGCTTGACATGGGGTTTCTTGTCGCCATGACAGCAAGCAATGAAGTAAACTCGTATGCGATCAGCAAGTTTCAGTCCACGTTTGGCGAGAATGGCACGTTCAGGATCCTGACATCCAAGGAGCTTGATCAGCCCCTGGAAAACCTGCCCGCACAGAACATCATGAGCTACCATGATGATTACATCAATATGATCGAGGTCGCACGTGATTATCCGGAAATGAATGAAGAACCATGTGACTCCAAAGAAGCATTCAAGCAGAAAATGTCTGTGCTGATCTCATCTACGCACACGGTTCCATTGTTCATTAAAAAGGAGACCGGATTTATCGATGCGATTCCCCGGCACTTCGAGGATCTGGATATCGACCCTGGGGACAAGATTGTCTACCTTGGCCAGTCTATCGCGAACCTGACAACTGAGGAGCCTGCCTAATCAAGGAAGCCGATCAGTGCTTTTTCCTCCTCCGAACGGTCATCGTATTCAAGCCGCTCACTTCCCATGATAAAGGTGTGCCCGATCAATTCCTTGTGCAACTCATGTTCCGGGAAAACAGCGCAATCGATCTTGAACAATGCCTTTTCATTAAAGGCAACCGATGCCCCTTCAGGGATCTGGATTTCCATGTGTACAGATTGGGCTCTGTACTTGTTGGGTTTGAAGATCGTAAAGGCATCCTCCAGCCTGAGGGTGTCATTGGCCATTTCCAGGTTGTATTCGATATTCCCGGCTGCAATCCTGCTCATATGTGCATCGCTGCCCCTGGCAGTCACATGCCTGAATACATGAAACTGGTCGTCGGGAGATTTGGAAATGCTGAGATCCACATTGCGGATTGAAACGTAGTCTTTTCCCATATCCACAAGATCTGTATGTATGGCGGGCTGGGATGGCCTGTCGGTATACATGTCAATGCCAAGCGTTGCTGTTCCCACAGAAAAGGAAAGCATTTCATTGTCAACGGTGGCAGATTCATCCATCGAGCTGAGGGTGAAATTCACAATGGCTGAAAAACCGATGACACCCAGGATGAAAAGGGCAGTACCCACCCAGGATCTCCGTTTTTTCACCGGTGAAGGCCTGAAGGTCCTGATGATGCCGCGCGCAATCCCGAATAGAGGAACGGCAACGATCAGGATCATCGGGATTGCCGCGATGTAGGACAAAGCACCTGTCCAGGGTACGATGAATGAAGTCACATGGCCGAATGCCACCGCCCCACCGAGGAGCCCGATCCAGATACCGAAAAGGGCAAGGAGCAAAACGGCACCGATGACCAGTGCGATTGTTTTGATCCCCCGGGTGATCCCGTTGCCAGGAGCCTGGCGCCTACTGACCGGTTCATCGTCTTCTAGTACAGAAATCCTTTCGGGACCGGTTTGTCCAAAATTGCCGGTTTCTCCAACACCGCCTGATGCTTTAAAGTCATGCGAATGGGTCTTTGTGTTTCGGCTTTTTTTTTTGCGCTTGAAGTCTTTGCTGAATTCCTGGATCTTTCCGGAGATGGTCTCAAATCCGGACTCCACATTTTGCGCGATACTGTCGATGTTAATTGGCTCTCCACGCATGGCGAGACGGTCACTGGCTGTTTTTGCTTCCGGTACGAGAGCCCACATGATGATATAAAGCAGCAGGCCGAATCCCATCGTAAAGAAGACAAATGCGAATCCGATGCGCACCCAGAGAGCCTCCTGGATCCCGAAATAGGCCGCAAGACCAGAGCAGACACCTCCAATTACCTTGTCATCCGGATCACGGAAGAGTTTTTTTCCGGTCTTGATGTCCCAGGCACTGGATTTGGGTTCGTCATCATAGGCCGCTTCATAGGCCTCATTTTTAAAATCATCCGGGGTGCCCATGATCCCGATCGCGTGGATGACATCCCGCTCCTCGACGATCTTTTTATTACCAAGGCCATTTTGAAAAATCTCTGCGATCCTTGCCTCGATGTCACCAAGGATCTCTTCCTTGCTTTCAGATTTGGCAAAGTGCTTTTCAAGCGCCTTTAAATAGTGATCCAGGCGAAGAAATGCATCTTCATCGATGATGAAAGGCACGCCGCCCAGATTGATGTTTTGTGTCTTATTCATTCGTTTGGAGATTTTTTGTGGTTTGTTCAACCGTATTAACAAGTTTGTCCCAGCTGCTGTGGAGTTCCCCCAGGAAAGCATTACCATCTTCCGTGAGCTGGAAATATTTGCGGGGAGGACCTGATGTACTCTCCCGCCAGCTGTATGTCACCAGTCCGGAGTTCTTCAGTCGTGACAACAAAGGATACAACGTTCCTTCCACCACGATGAGTTCAGCCTCCTTCAGGGTATCTATGATGTCCGAAGGGTAAACCTCTTTTTGTGAAATGATCGAAAGCACACACAATTCAAGGATCCCTTTGCGCATCTGGGCTTTTGTGTTTTCAATTTTCATAATGTAAATATAAAGGACAATATAGTACTATGCAATACAAAGTACCTTAATGATACAAAGTTCTATATGAATAGCCTGGATTTATCGACGAACGAGAGCGACGATGGCAGCCACCTCGAAGGTGGCAGACATCTGGAGCTGTGGGGTTGTGGGTTTCGGGTTGTGGGTTTCGGGTTTCGGGTTGTGGGTTTCGGGTTGTGGGTTTCGGGTTTCCCTCCTCCGCTATCGCCTTCACTAAAGTTTCAGCGATCGAAGAAAGCTTCGGCGGGCAGAGCGTGTTTTGGGTACAAGGTTTCGTGTTTCGTGTTTCGTGTTTCGTGTTTCGCATTTCGTGTTCCGCGTTTCGTCATTAATCATTAATCATTAATCATTAATTATTCATCATCAATTCTCAATTGTCAATTTTCAATTCCCAATCCCTGTCCGTCCGGTAGACCATACCTTTAAACAGGGCGACGAGCACATCATCCTGGTTTGTGACCCGCACGATATAGGTGCCCAGCCTTTTTGAAACGGATTCCTCCCTTGCTTCTGCAGTCAGGACATCTCCGGTATATACGGGCTTCAAATGATTGATGGAGCAATCAATGGAAACTGCTTGCTTTCCCCGGGAATTCGAGGCAAAGGCAAAGGCAGAATCAGCCAGTGAAAAGGTGATGCCACCATGGGCAACTCCGAAACCATTGGTCATTTCTTTTCGGACCACCATCCGTAGTTTGGACCTTCCGGTTTCCTCTTCTATCCTTTTGATCCCCAGCCACTGGCTGAAAGCATCATTGTCAAACATGCGGTCTATGATGGGGAGTTTCTTGTTTTCCATATCAAAAGATAATTAAGAAGTCTTTCATGAAGTCACGGTATGCTTCACTGTAGCTCCCGTCCGGACGATAAAGGATCAGTGATTCTTCCTGAAGTCTGACGGGGGCTCCATGTCCGAAGGTCTGCATGACACGGATCTGAGTTCCTCCCGGCTTCGAATAAACGACACACCTCCGGAAGGGGTGCAAGCCATACGATGCACATGCCGAAGTCAGAAACGCCATTTGCCCGGGCGGGTAGATCACAGAGAAAAGTCCTCCTGAAGCAAGCAGCCTCCCGGCACAATCGGCCAGGTCGGTTGTCTTCAACGTATGCATATGCCTGGATTGAAGTCTAGCAACAGTAGCAGGCAGGGAAGAATTGGCGAAATAGGGCGGGTTACACACGATTCCGTTCAGTGAGCCCGGGGGTACTGAACCCGTAAAGTTTTTCAGGTCTTGCGGGAATGCACGCATCCTGTAACTCCAGGGACTTAGTTCAAAATTCTTCCGCATGCATTCAAAACTCGGTTGATGTGGCTCGATACCGATGACATGTACATTGGGATAGCGTTGTGCGAGGATCAGGCCGATGAGCCCTGTACCGCCCCCGATGTCCAGGACAGTGCCATGTGCATGCATTGAGGCCCACACAGCAATACACAGCCCATCAGTATTCACTTTCATGGCCGCACCAGCCTGATCGATGACAAACTGTTTCATCTTGAAGATGTCCGGGGCTACAGCTTTCATTGGAGTACTTACTTGTAGAATATGCGGCCGGTTTGTGCCATTTGCCGCAATAACGGGGAACAGCGGTAGCGGTCTTCGCGGTAAGTGTGATACAATCTGTCCATTTCGTGGACACATTTTTCGATGCCCAGGTCATCTGCCCAGGCCAGCAGCCCCTTCGGGTAATTTACGCCCCTGGTCATGGCCAGGTCGATATCTTCTGGTGTCGCAATATTCCAGAATACGGCATCGGCCGCTTCATTGACCAGCATGGTGACAATGCGCCGGACGATCGCGTTGCCCTTTTCTTCGTTCTTTTCCGGCAAAAGTTTTTGGGCGTCTTCGGAATAGTCGTAATAGCCATGCCCTGTTTTCCTTCCAAGCCAGCCAGCTTCAACAAGCCGTTTTTGGGTAAATGCCGGTTTGTACCGAGGATCATGGTAAAATGCCTGGAATACGGATTCTGTGACAGCATAGTTCACATCATTGCCGATATAATCCATCAGCGTAAACGGACCCATCCTGAAGCCACCAATTTCTACCATGGCCCAGTCGATTGTAGCGACATCAGCAATACCTTCCTCAAGGATGCGGAGCGCCTCCCCGTAAAAAGGCCTGGCTACCCGGTTTACAATAAATCCCGGCGTATCCTTCACTTTTACCACTGTTTTATCCCATGACCGGACCAGTTTCATGCTTTCCCTGGTCACTTCATCTTCCGTCTGGATGGCGGGGATGACCTCGACCAGTTTCATTAGCGGTGCCGGGTTGAAAAAATGGATCCCCAGTACGCGGGAGGGAATGGCACATCCCCCAGCAAGGGAGGCAATCGACAGTGAAGACGTATTGGAAGCCAGGATGCAATCATGCCGGACAACCTCTTCCAGTTTGCTGAACACAGCCTGTTTGATGTCAAGTTTCTCGACGATCGCTTCAATCACAATGTCACAATCTGCATAAGCTGAAAGAGAAGAACTAAACCGGATCCTCCCGAAGATCTCCTTCGCCTGGATATCGGTCATGCGGCCTTTTTCAGCAAGCCTGTTTAAAATTCTCAGAAGGAAGTCCCTCGCCTGGTTGGTTACTGAATCGGATGCATCATACAAAATGACATCATGCCCATAGGTGGCTGCAACCTGCGCGATGCCTCGTCCCATCGTGCCTGCTCCGACAACTCCGATCTTTCTCAACATATCTTCAAGATTGATTTATCATATTTCCCGGCTGGTGGAAACGTCAGTTGAATGGTCTGGTTCAATGCCCTTTGAAAACGGGTTTCCTTTTCTCCAGAAACGCTTTTACACCCTCTTCATAATCCTCTGTCTGTGATGCCGCAAATTGCAGCTGCTCTTCAATGGAGCACTGCTTTTCAAGCTCGTTTGTCAATGACTTGTTCAGTGCGCGCTTGGTCAGGCCCAATGCCCTGGTTGGCATGAGTGCGAGATCGTGTGCGAGTTTTTTGACCTCCTTTTCAAACTGGTCATCAAGGACCGACTTGTAGATCATATTGAGGTCCTCTGCCTCTTTTGCTGTGAGTTTTGAACCCAGGAACATCAGTGCAGTGGCTTTCTGCATGCCGATGATTCGGGGAAGGAAGAAGGTGCCCCCGCTGTCGGGGATCAAACCGATCTTGCTGAAGGCCTGGATAAAGGTGGCAGACTCCTTCGCAATCGTCAGGTCGCAAGCAATGGCAAAATTCGCCCCTGCGCCTGCAGCCACACCATTCACGGCGGCAATGACCGGCTTTTCAATTTCCCGGATGCGCATGACGATCGGGTTGAAGTGCTCACTCAGGATTGTCTGCAATTCCGGGCCTTCCGGATCAACAACCTCATTGAGGTCCTGGCCCGCGCAGAATGCCTTTCCTGCGCCGGTCAGGATGATACACCTTACACTATCATCTTCCTTGCAACGGTCAAGTGCATTCTGGATCCCAAGAGACATTTCACGATTCAGCGCATTGAATTTTTCCGGCCTGTTCATCAGAATAGTGGCGATGCCGTCCTCGATCGTTGTTACTACCGTCATGAGCTTTGTTTTTGCCAAAAATATATCTTTATTCTTTGATTCATCGCGTTAACCTATTTGAATTACCGGTTATCAATGGGCAACAACAACCAACAAGCATTAGAGTCACTTTACCAGTCTCTCAGAGCCGGGAACATGGGTTTGTACAAAGGATATTACCAGGAATACAAAAATGACTTCATCCAGTTTGCGCGGAAATTCACGCCTGATACGGACCTGATTGTGGATGCATATCATGATGCTTTTATTGTCCTGTATGAGAATGTATTGTCCAGGCAACTGGAAGAAATGACCAGCTCATTGAAGACATATGTATTCAGCATCGGGAAATACACCCTCCTGAACAAATTGAAAAAGAGGCACCGGACGGTTTACACAGAGGGTGTCGAAGGCATGGAAATGCCTCAATATGGCATCGTTGAGGATCTGGAACGATCAGAATCCGCGGACCTTTTGAGGCGGCATATCCGTTCATTGGGTGATGCCTGCCAATCCCTGCTGATCCTCTTTTACTATAAGAAATACAGCATCGAGGCCATGATGCACACGCTGGGCTACAAAAATGAAAACACGGTAAAGGCCTATAAATCAAGGTGCCTGAAAAAATTAAAAGAATTGATGCAGGGAGCACAAACATCATAATCAAATATCCTTATGAACCTGACTGATCGACAACTCGATATCCTTGACCGTTTTCTCCGGAATGAGATGGGAGACTCTGACCGGGAAGAATGGAAAGCCATGATGCAGGATCCCCGGGTGCAGGACGAGATCCGTAATATGACCCATTTGCAGCAAGCGATCCGGGAAGAGGGAAGGGAGCGGCTGCGCGCCGAACTCGGGGCGTGGGACATGGAAGAAGGAAAGGCTGCAGAAAAGCCCGGAGCAAAAAGAGTGTTCTCCTATTGGCGGTGGGCCGCAGCAGCAGTGTTATTTCTCATTGTGGTAGCCGCCCTCCTGATGCAGAACAGGGACAGTGATCCGGCATCCCTGTTTGCTGAATACTATGCACCATACCCGAATATCGTCGCCCCGATCCAGAAGGGTGAAAGTTCCGTGGACCCATTTAGCCGTGCATTCCAACTCTATGAGGCCGGCCAGTACCAGGAGGCAATAGATGCATTTGAATTGCTGCCCAAAAACAACCCGTCAATCATTTTTTATATGGGCTTGTGTCAGGTTGAATTGGGGGAGGACGAAGAGGCAAGGTACACCTTTGCCACACTTCATATGATTCCAGACCATCCCTATCACCAGGCTGTCGAATGGTATCTTGCCTTGCTTGAATTGAGAAGCGGATCACTGGAAAAGGCGATCCTGATGATCGATCCGATTGCAACCAGTCCGGAACATCCATACTACAGGAAAGCCATTCAACTCAGGAGGGAACTGGATCATCTCTGAGAAAGTTACCTGTTCACCCAACCCGTCTCTGGCAGATCATCGTCTATTGTATTGATGCATGCGGATTTGATTCCGCATGGAAGGGCTGGAATGACGAACCCCAGGCCTATCCATCGTGCTCTCATTTATTCGTGGAAACACCACATGCAGCGGTTGCTTGAACGGGCAACCGCTTTTTTTATGCCTGTTTGGATGAAAGTGAAAGCACGTTTCAATGGCATTTGAAGTAATCGAACGGCTCGAGGCAGTCAATGCACTGGTAAGCGGCTTTACATGGCGTCGAGCCGAACTGGCTGACCAGTTTTGTGTTTTCAGAATTGCAGAAAGGGCATGGCACCTTCTTCGGCCCGTCTGTGAGGAATGATTTGTCCGATGTTTTTTCCACGGGAGGTGCAATCCCGTATTCCTTCAGTTTTTGAAGACCCGATTCGGAGATCCAGTCCGTCGTCCAGGCAGGGGAGAGAATGTTTTTTACATGGACATCATCGTACCCTTCACTTGCCAAAGCCTCCCTGATCAGGACAGGGATCACATCAAGGGCAGGACATCCGGAATAGGTTGGCGTGATATCGATTTCCACATGACCATTCTGTTTCCTGACCTCTCGCACAATACCCAGTTCAACGATGGAGATTACCGGGATTTCAGGGTCCTTGACAGTTTCGAGTATTTGATAGATCTCTTCCATGGCATTACCATTCAAGTCCGGGATAGGCTCTCTGCATGTACTGCAGTTCGGTGAGGATGTACCCCATGTGCTCGGTATGGCGTCCGTTTTTACCCCCTGTTTGCATATACGGGAGCTCGGGCACCTGAAGATGGGCCTCATCGAGGACCTGGTGAACCTTGTTCGCCCACTCGTTCTCGAGCTTGTCCGGCTCGGGAAAAATACCGGCAGCGATCGCTTCTTTCTCATATTCGGTCCACTCAAACAACTCCCCTGTGTATTTCCAGAGGGTGTTTACGGCCTTCTGTGCCCGTGCATTGCTTTCCTCCGTGCCGTCACCAAGCCTGACCACCCATTTTGAGCTGTAGTTCAGGTGGTATTTCACTTCCTTGAGCGATTTGAGGGCAATTGCCGTCAACTGTTCATCATTGCCCCTGGAAAGAAGCTCAAGTTGAAGGAAATGGAAAACATCATAGAAAAATTGCCTGACGATCGTTTTCCCGAAATCCCCGTTTGGCTGCTCGACCAGCAGGCAATTCAGGTATTCGTGTTCCTTTCGCATGAAGGCGAAGTCATCTTCTGTTTTCCCGTTACCGCCCAGGTCCGCGAGATACTGGTAATAGAGCCTCGATTGGCCGATCAGGTCAAGGGACATATTGGTCAGTGCAATGTCCTGCTCAAGGACCGGACCGTGGCCGCACCACTCCGCAATCCGTTGCCCCAGGATCAGGGCGTTGTCTGCCAGGTGCAGAATATATTTCTGTTTGCTGTCCATCATGGATTATAAATGTTTTACACCATCCGGTACGTCGTAAAACGTCGGATGCCGGTAGATCTTGTCTTCTGCCGGGTCAAAAAGGGCTTCCTGGTCCTCCGGATTCGATGCCGTAATATGCTCTGATTCAACAACCCAGATGCTCACGCCTTCATTGCGCCTGCAATACACGTCACGTGCATTCTGGATCGCCATCTGCGGGTCAGAGGCGTGGAGGCTGCCGGCGTGCTTGTGGTGCAGGCCTGCTTTCGAGCGGATGAATACTTCGTATAATTTCATGGTTAGGTGGTTTTGTGTTTAAAGTTTCGGGTTTCG